>DASQPR010000203.1:0-11092 GCA_035643815.1 Micromonosporaceae bacterium
TTCGGGCGCATGGACGAGATCGAATTCGACCGGCCCGCGGCAGCACGTCTCGAGATCTATGAACAGCAGCCCGTTCTTCGTGGTGAGCAGGTTGCCCGGGTGCGGCTCACCGTGCAGTAGCTGCTCGGCGGCGCCGCGCTCGCCGATCCTTCGCCTCAGGTTTCGTAACGTGTTGCCGAGAAGTTCCCGGTCGGCGTCGGCGAGCGCCGGCGTATCTTCGCGGCTTGCCACGAGTTGTTGGGCCTGCTCGACCCGATCCGTGAAGTGCGGCGTGGGGATATCGAGTAGGCGCATGCCTGCGTGCAGCCGCCCGAGCGCATTGGCGTAGTCGGCCGGTGGGACCTCTCGATGCGTCGCAGGTTCGTAGTAGGTCCACAGCGTGACTACGAAGCCATCGCTCTCGTAGACGCGTGGCTCGACTCGAGGCTCAAGAGCAGCCACCGGGCTCCCGGATTCGGCGAGCCGTCGAGCAAGCTCGATTTCGAACTGTGCCACCTGATGCGCGACCGGTGCCACCCGGGCCAGGACGTCACAGGGCAGCAGACGCACAGTCAGCTTGTTCGAGTCATGAAGAACGATCGCGTCGTCGACGGTCAGATCAAGTGATGAGGCGGTCGACATGGCCGCAGCCACCGCACGCGAGACCTCCGACGACTGCATCGTTGCCTGGCCTCTATCCGTTGCGCGCTGCCGTACTCTCCAAGCGGTGCGACCTCGCCACCGTACCAAGTAGTCGACAGAGAGCCGCTGCGCGACGGGCAGGGCGCGACTGAATCGGCGATCTGTCCCCTTCGGTGGTACATGCCACGAAGTCCTTGAGTTGGCCTCGGCGGCCTTCCGTGCCTGGATAACGTGTTGCCATGGTGCGAGGCGCTAGCCCCGAGTCCGATCGGCAGGATGGACAGGTGGCCTCGGGCCGACGGCTGGCGCCGCTCGTCGCGGTGTGTGCGGGCTACTTCATGGTCATCCTGGACGTGACCATTATCAATGTCGCCGTTCCGGTGGTGGGACGGGAACTGTCGGCGTCGCTAACCGGGATCCAGTGGATCACCGACGGCTACACCTTGGTGTTCGCGGGCCTGCTCTTGACCGCTGGCGCGCTCGGAGACCGGTTGGGTAACCGCCGGATCTTCTGTACGGGCGTGGTCGTGTTCATCGTCGCCTCGGCCGGGTGTGGACTCGCCCAGAACACCGTGTCGCTCGTCGTCGCCCGGCTGGTGGAAGGACTCGGTGCGGCGCTGATCGTGCCCGGCTCCCTCGCTCTGCTCCAACAGTCGTATCCCGCGCCGGAGGATCGGTCTCGGGCGTTCGGTCTCTGGGGTTCTATGGCAGGCATCGCGGCCTCCGCCGGTCCCCTGGTCGGCGGTCTGCTGGTGACCACAGTGGGCTGGCGCTGGGTGTTCTTCATCAACTTGCCCGTCGGATGCGCCTGCCTGCTGTTAACGCTGCGCCACGTGGCCGTCTCGGCGCGGCGCTCGGACCGTCCCGTCGACTGGCCGGCTCAGTGCGCGATCATTGCGATGGTGGCTCTGCTCATCGCCGTGCTCAACGAGGCTGGACGACGCGGTTGGGCGGACCCGCTGATCCTCGCCGGTGCCGGGCTGTGCCTGCTGACCGCCGCGGCGTTCGTCCTGCGCGAGCGACTGGCTCGCCGGCCTGTGCTGCCGCTGTGGCTGCGGCGCTCCCGCCAGTTGAGTGGCGCAGCGGCCATCGGCCTACTGTTCAACTTCGGTTTCTACGGCATGATCTTCACGGCAAGCCTGTACTTCCAGCATGAGCGCGGCCTGACCGCACTGCGTACGGGAATTGCGCTCTTCCCGGCCGTAGCAGTGACGATGTTCGCCTCGGTGCTGTCGGGGCGGCTGGCCCGCCGTACCGGAAATCGTCCGCTGGTCGTCACCGGCATGCTGCTGGCGGCCGTGGGCCTGGCCGGCTGGGTCGCGGCAGGACCAAACCCGGACTACGCACTGCTGGTGGCGCCGATGGCCGCGGCGGGCTTTGGCACGTCCTTTGCCCTCACCGGCGCGACCACGACCGTGATGTCGGCGGCGCCGGACGGCTACTCCGGCACCGCGTCCGGACTGTTCAACACCACTCGCCAGATCGGCAGCGCCGTAGGCGTTGCGTTAGGGGGTTCGCTGTTGGCCGCGAACGCCAGCTTCACCACCGGACTACGGACCAGCATGGCCATCGGCGCGGTTGCGTACCTGACGGCCGCCGCCTTCGCACTCTTCTGCATCCCACACGCGGCGTCCCGCTACGTTGCCGGCTGAGCACCGCGACCAGTTACGCACTACACGTCTGGGAAGCCGCAGGCAAACCGGACCGGGAACGCCGATTCTCGACAGCAACCTATCCCACCGCATGCGCCGGCGTCGACGCCACCGGCGCAGAGCGAGGCCTCGCCCAGCGCCGCCGAACAGAAGACAAGTCGACCTTCGAAAGCCATGCGCGCCAACGACAAGCGGGGATGATCGGGGAGCGAACGGATAACCCGGTGCGAGTTTCAACAGTCGAACACCGACCAGCAGATGTCGTTGCGCAACCTCTGGTCGTCGAGCACGAGCTCGCGGATCGCCTCCGGGAGCTGATTGCGCTGCCACTGGCACTCGCGCCGCCCTGCGTCCTCGCTGAGACCTTTCGGTGCCGCTGCACGTACAGCCTTAATCGCGTAAGCGGCGGCGCCGAGCTCGTGCGCGGCGACGTGGGCGACGGCCCCGGCCTGGCCGGCGGCGTACGCGGCATGCCGTGGCGCCCCACGCAAGTCTCTGGCTGCCCCCATCGCATGCCCGCCCGCCGCGCGAACCTGCATCATCTTGACGTCGCCACGCACCCAGGCCCGAGCATGCTCGATCGCCTGGCGCGGCCGCGGGTCCCCCGTCTGCGCCGACTCGAAGAGGCCAAGGACATGCTCCGCGCACGAGGCAGCCCACAGAGCGAGGAGACGGTGATCCGCATCGGTGAGAGTCCCACCACGGCGGATTGTCACGAAGCGAGGGTCCCGGACCTTCGGGAGGATCACGACTCCACTCCAGCCTGTACGCATCGGCGTGACGCCCTGCGGTCGAACTGCAGATACTCCACGTCGTTGTCGAGCCTGCGCCGTCGCGAAGCGATGTCGGCCTCTTGGGTGATGCGGATGCTGCCGTCCTCCGCTGTTTGTTCGGCCGGGCCATTCATAGCCCGCTGGTCGCATCGAGTTGCTGCAACAGGTCGTGGGCGGCGAGCTCGATCTCCTTATGCCGCCACTCCGAGGCGCGGTAAACCGACGCGATTAACGCGGTCCGATGAATCCGCCGAAGGTCTCCATAAACGAACGCGTATCGGGATTTTGTCTCGTCGGCGGCCCCCTCAGTCAGGCCAAGATGCCAGGCCGCGTACTCGTCCCACGAATGCTTGGCCAGATACGCGTTCTGTGCGGCGGCATCCGGTTGCACGTTGCCCCAGTCACTGTCGAGGACGTACTGCCGCGCGTCAATGAGCCGACGAGCCTGTGCCACCGCCGCCGGGTTAACCGTGTACGAAGCCATGTATCCACCATGGCAGGCAATTCACGAATCGGGTGCGTACAGCGGCACAACAACCATTGATCAACGGTTCCGTGAGTCATTGCCCAACCCATATACGCCAAGAGCGGCGCCACGACATGCGTGGCGCCGCTCTGACTCGTACGAGCAAATGTGTTCGTCAAGAACGCGAGTCGGCGGTTGCCGACGAGTGCTCGCCCGCGACGGCGCCCGTCAATGACGCGGCGCGGCCCCAGATCCCGAGGGTACGGGTGACGAGCATCGCGATCGCCATGAACACGAGCGCGTCGGTGAGCGCATCGGCGGTCACCTGGTGCGCAATGCCCCAGTGCACGAGCTGCGTGGGCCACCAGTGAACCGAACCGTAGGAGAACAGCGCGCGGGCGCCGATGACGACCGTCCACAGTGTTGCGTAGCCCCAGCCTGCGCGGCTGACCGGCTTTCCCGTCTCCGGACTGCGATACACGCGCATCAGTTCGATCGCAGCCAGTCCGCACAGCGCGCCGGCGACGATACCGGCTATCTCAAGTACCAGGCTCATGCCGTGCGTCGCGGGCTTCGCGACGAACAGCGGGACGATGACCGCAGCCAAAACGAGCGGTCGGACGATGCGCATAACGCCGACCTTTCGGGCCGGGCCGAGATCGGTGGCGAGCACCGCGCCCCACACGGCACCGTTGACGATCATCGCCTGCGACAGTTCAGACAACATTTCCGGCTCCCTTTGGTCGGTCCGCTTGGTCGGTCCTGCGATGCGTCTGCATCGCGGTGTGTTTCGGACACGTCCCACTCTCGGTGCGGCGGCGATTTGCCGAATCGGAGCACGAGCCGATCTTCGGTATGACCGCGCTGTTTGCCTGCGACCGCGCGGTATGAGGCGCGGTACTACGTGCGGGTACCAGGCTTGGTACCAGACGCTCGCGGACATCAGCCCAGGCGGCGACGCGGTCGATCAGCGGCCGCTCGTAGGGTCGTCGGGGACGACCGGGTCAGAGCCGTCGGGGACGATGGCGTGGAACCCTCGAGACCTGCGAGGTGAAGGATGGCGGGCATGTCGACCGGTGCCGAACACGACGCCACGGCGAGGAGTGCCTCGCCGGCGGGTCGGATGCGGCGTTGGACGTTGCGCGACCCCGGGGCCACGCCGCGCTCGATCATTGCCGCCCGCGCATTCGGCTTCATCTGGATCGGGTTGATCACGTTCGTCGCCCAGGCGCAAGCGGACAACCGGAGCGACCTCGGCATACAGATCGGCGGGTACGCGATCATCGGCGTCGCGATCCTTGTCTGGAGCCTGATGGACCGGCGCTCACCGGCGGGCGTCTCGCGCGACTGGTGGCTGCCACTGACGCTGGGCGTCATCGCGGCGATATCCGGTGTGCTCTCCATGTCGCACAACGGCACGCTGCTCGTGCTGTTCGCCGCCATCGCCGCGCTGGCGGCCGGCTCCGACACCGCGCCCGGGCCGGCGCTCGCCGTGGTCGGCGTCGGGATCCTGGGGACGCTGGTGGGTGCCCTCGCGTTCGGCGCGAACGCCGCCGAGTTGATCGGGTACCCCGTCACGATCGCGAGCGGCCTGCTGATCGGGCGCCAGCGGCGTACGTACCGCATGCAGGCCGAGCAGGCCGCTGAATTGCTGGTACGAACACGACAATTGCAGGTACAACAGCGGCGCGCGGATGTGCTCGACGAGCGCACCCGGATCGCGCGCGAGATCCACGACGTGCTCGCGCATTCGCTCGGCGGTCTCGGCATCCAGATCCAGGCCGCGCGAGCGGTGCTGACCGACAGTGGCGACATCGACAAGGCACTCGACGTGCTCGCGACCGCGCAGCGCATGGCTTCGGACGGCCTGGCCGAGACGCGGCGCGCGGTGCACGCGCTGCGCTCCGACACGCCACCGCTCGACCAGGAACTGCGGAACATCGCCGGCTCGCATACCAGCCAGCACCGAACGACCGTCGAGGTGACGGTGGACGGCGCGCCTCGCGAGCTGCCGCCAACCGCCACCATGGCGCTGCTGCGGGTCGCGCAGGAAGCATTGGTCAATGCCGCCAAGCACGCGCCGCGTCAACGCGTCGAGGTTCGCCTGGCGTACGAGCCGGATCGCGTACGACTCACGGTCTCCAATCCGATCGGCGACGGTACAGTAGTCGACCCGGCCCTCGAGACGGCGGACACCGGCTACGGCCTGACCGGCATGAAGGAACGCCTTCTGCTGATCGGCGGCACGCTGTCCGTCGGGCGTCGCGGCGACGCGTGGAGGGTCGACGCGGTCGTGCCGGACAAGCTGTTGGCGGTTGAGGCGGTGCCGGTTGAGACGGTGCCGGCCGACGACGCGCCGAAGGAGGACTAGTTGAGCGTGGCCGATTCTGCCAGCGCGCGGCTGCGCATCGTCGTCGCCGACGACCAGGCGAGCGTGCGGCAGGGGTTGGAGCTGCTGCTCGGTGGCCTGCCCGACATCGAGGTGCTCGGCACCGCCGCGAACGGACAAGAGGCACTCGACCTCGTAGAGCACCGACGACCGGACGCGATCCTGCTCGACCTGCACATGCCCGTACTGGACGGGATCGAGACGACGCGTCGGCTCGCCGCCGAACATCCGGAGGTCGCGATCGTCATCCTGACCACGTACGCGGACGACCGATCGGTGCTCGACGCGCTGCACGCCGGCGCTCGTAGTTACCTGACGAAGGACGCCGACCGCTCTGACATCGCCGGCGCGCTGCACGCCGCCGCGCGCGGGCTGGCCGTACTCGATCCGGGCGTACAGGCGCGGCTGCTCGCCGCCACGTCGGGCGCCGCGACGCCGGCCGATGATGCCGCGCCGGACAGTCCGGTCCGGCGCGATTTACCCGACGGGCTCACCCAACGCGAGGCGGAGATCCTCGGCATGATCGCGCGCGGCATGACGAACCCGGAGATTGCGCAAGCGCTGGTTCTGAGCGGCCACACGGTCAAGACACACATCAACCGCATCTTCGCGAAGACCGGTTCGCGCGATCGCATGGCGGTCGCGCGCTACGCACGCGAGCATAATCTCGATTCGGCCTGAGAGCCCTCCGAACGACCGGTGGGCGCGAATCGAGCCAGCGGCTAGCCTGCGGCCATGACCGGTGATGTCTTGCCCGCGCTGCCCGACAGCGAATTCCGCCGAGTGCTCTGTGTGGCGGCTCATCCGGATGATGTGGAGTACGGTTCGTCCGCCGCAGTCGCAGCGTGGACGGCGAGGGGCGTGGAGGTCGCCTACCTCATGCTCACCCGCGGCGAGGCCGGAATGGATGCCGTCCCACCCGATCGAACAGCGGAGTTGCGCACGCGGGAACAACTAGCCGCCGCGGCAGCGGTCGGGGTAACGAAGGTCGACTTCCTGGACTATCCCGATGGCGTCCTCGAGTACGGGTTGGGCCTACGACGGGACATCGCGAGGACGATCCGTGTGTTCCAGCCCGATGTGGTTCTCGTGGGGAGCTGGGATGTGGAGTTCGTGGCCGGCCTCAACCAGGCAGATCACCGGGTCGCAGGGTTAGTCACGCTGGATGCTATTCGGGATGCGGCGAACCGCTGGGTGTTTCGTGAGCAACTGAGTGAGGGCTTGGCGCCGTGGCAGGTGCGGTGGCTGCTCGTCGGGGGACACCGGCAGCCCACACATGGTGTCGATGTCAGCGGCGCACCGCTTGAGCGGGGCGTGGCTTCCTTGGAGGCGCACGGGGAGTACCTCGCGGGCATACCGGGTCATCCGCCGGCGCGAGTGGTGGTGGAGGCCATCGCCGCAATGCAGGGTCGCGTTTTGGGAGTCCCGAGCGCCGTTCTTTTCCGGGCGTTCGATCTGCAAGCGCCGCCGTCGATCAGCCTTGGCAGCCAAGAGCGGGTTTGAGAAGGTCCCGGCCTTGATGTCTTCAAGGCTGGCGCGAGATTAATCGCCGCTTCATCTAGCTGGATTACGCTCAAACTGTGGCCGATCCTGTGGGCGACGTCGGCGCGATCTTGGTGGTGCACTCATGCGGATCCTCGTGGTGGAGGACAACGAGAAGATGGCCGCGCTCGTGCGGCGCGGCCTCACCGAGCAGGGCTATGCCGTCGACGTCGCGGCCACCGGCGAGGATGCGTTGTGGCTCGCGTCTGAGACGACGTACGCGGCGATCGTGCTCGATATCGTGCTGGATGCCGGGGCCGGTCCGGATGGATTCGAGGTCTGTCGACGCCTTCGGGAGGCGGGCGACTGGACGCCGGTGTTGATGTTGACCGCTCGCGACGCCGTACCCGATCGGGTTCGAGGTCTTGATCTCGGTGCGGACGACTATCTGACCAAGCCGTTCGCGTTCGCTGAGCTCATCGCTCGCGTACGTTCGGCGGTCCGACGCGGCGCACGACCTCGACCGACCGTGCTCACGGTGGGCGACCTGCGGCTCGATCCGGCCACGCACGACGTACGGCGTGGCGAGACGGGCATCGATCTCACGGCCAAGGAGTTCTCGCTGCTGGAGTGCTTCATGCGAAACTCCGGCGAAGTGCTCACGCGCAGCATGTTGATCGAACGTACGTGGGACTTCGCCTACGAGTCGGACACGAACGTCGTCGACGTGCACGTCTGCAACCTTCGGAACAAGATCGATAGGCCGTTCGGCATGTCATCGTTGGAGACGGTGCGAGGCGTCGGTTACCGGTTGAGCGATGCGGTCGCTACGCAATTGGCGTAACCGTCGAAGGTTGCGCCTGCGGCTCACGATCGGCTTCGCGATCGCGATGGGCGCCGTCCTCGCTGCCGTTGGTGTGTTCGTTTACATCCGCGGGGCCGGGGATCTCCTCGCCGTCAATGATGCGGGCCTGCGGTCCCGGGCCGAAGTGATCGTTGCGGAGTTCCGCGCTGGCGGCGCCGTACCGCTCGATGTCGGGGCGAGTCTCATCGAGACCGACGAGGCGTTCGCACAGGTTGTCGACTCCGACGGGCGCGTCATCGAATCGAGCCCGAATGTGGCGTCGGCGCCGCTGATTCCGCCGTCGGACGTGCGTCGAGTGACGGACGCTGGGTTCTACGATCGTCGCGTCGCGGGCATCGACAACCTCAGTCGCGTCCTGGCCGTACCGGTCACAACCGCAAACGGGCGCTACCTCGTGCTGGTTGGCTCCTCGCTGCAGGACCGTGCGGATCAGCTTGCGGAGCTGCAGCGGTCGCTGGTCATCGGCATGCCGATCGCGCTCGTGCTGGCATCGGTGGTGGCATGGGTCTTCATCGGCGGCGCCCTTCGTCCGGTCGAACGCATCCGTCAGGAGGCGGCCGCGATTGCCGGATCGAACCTGACATCGCGACTATCGGCCGGCAACGCTGACGATGAGTTGGCGCGGCTCGCGTCCACCCTCAACGCGATGCTGGACCGCATCGCGGCGGCCTTCGAGACCGAGCGCAGCTTCGTCGACAACGCCAGCCACGAGCTGAGGACACCACTCGCCATCTTGCGGGCGGAGATCGACTTGGCACTGAGCGGACGCCGGAGTGTCGACGATTTGACCGCTACGGTGCGCAGCGCATCCGAAGAAGTCGCACACCTGACGCGGCTCACCGAGAATCTCTTGTCGATGTCACGCGCGCACGGTGGGCGCATTTCGGTCGATGGCGCGCCGGTCCGGCTCCACACCATGCTTGACGACCTCGCGCGGCGTCACCGGTACGTCGCCGAAGCCGCGGGCGTGAGCGTGACGGTGGACGCGCCGGACGACGAGGTGTGCATCGACGCGACCCGGGTGCGAGAGGCGCTCGACGATGTGGTCGACAACGCCGTCCGCCATTCGCCGGTCGGCGGAGAGGTCGTGTTGCACGCGACGGTCACGCCCGGGCCGGAGGGCGTCGTGACGTTCACCGTGTCGGACGACGGACCGGGCTTCCGCAAGGACATCCTGCCGCACGCGTTCGAGCCATTCGTCGGCTCTGACACGAACGCCGGCGGTGGCGCGGGCTTGGGGCTCGCCATCGCGCGATTCATCGCCAGCGCACACGGCGGCGACGCGACCGCGGTCAACCGTGCGGCCGGCGGTGCGAGCGTGGCTTTGCGGATCCGTGCGCTCGACTGACCGATTCATCTGCGCTTAATGCACGGCCGCGCACGCTCGGTACGAGATCGTACGGAGGTAGCGCATGTCCACCAGAGTTTTCACCTCGTTGCGTGTCGTCAGCGCGCTCGCCGTCGCCGGATCGCTCGTCGCGTGCTCCAGCGGCACCGGCTCGTCCGCCCCGACCGCGCCGACCGCCGCACGTTCCGACCGGGCGTCGGCGGCAACGGCATCGGTGTCGACGGCATCGGTTTCGACCACGGGCCCGATCGACCCGTCGAACTTCGTCACCACCGTCGACAACCCGTACTATCCGTTGCCGGTCGGCCGGGTCATGGTTTACCAGGGCACGCGCGATGGTGTGGCACAGACCGACACGGTGACGGTAACTCGCGACACGAAGGTAATCGAGGGTGTCCGCGCCGTCGTCGTCCGGGATGTCGCGACCGACAGCCACCACCGCACGCTCGAAGCGACGCTGGACTGGTTCGCCCAGGACAAGCAGGGCAACGTCTGGTATCTCGGCGAGGACACGAAGGCGTACAACCCGGATGGCTCCGTCGACACGTCCGGATCGTGGACGGCCGGCGTCGGCGGCGCCACCCCTGGCGTGATCATGGAAGCCCACCCGCAGGTCCCGGACGCGTACCGGCAGGAATACCTCAAAGGACAGGCCGAGGACACCGCATGGATCGTCGGTACCGGTGGTTCCGAGACGGTTCCGTACGGCACCGTCCACAACACCGTACGGTCGCTCGAGGTGACCGTATTGGAGCCGGATGTCGTCGACGAGAAGGTCTATGCACCTGGGCTCGGCATCGTGTCCGAACGGTCGCTCGCTGGAGGGCACGAAGTCGCGAAGCTCGCATCAGTGACGGGCTAAGCCGTGTGGCGGCCACGTCAACATCGCCGTACCGCGGCAGGGTCGGCGGTCTTCGCGACGAACGAAGACCGCCGACCCCTATGAATCCCGGCCGCGCGTGTCAGCGGCTGACCTCGCGGTTGTAGAGCCGCCGCGCCCACAGATAACTCACCGCGCTGATGCCGACGCACCACGCCACGGCCCAGATGGCGCTGTTGCCGATCCCGGTGCCGAGCAGGAGACCGCGCAGCGTTTCGATGACCGGTGTGAATGGCTGGTATTCGGCGAACCACCGCAGCGCGGTCGGCATCGAGTCGGTGGGCACGAATCCGCTGCTCAAGAACGGGAGCAGGATCAACGGCATCGGTAGATTGCTGGCCGTCTCGACGCTCTTCGAAACCAGGCCGCACGCGACCGAGAGCCAGATCACCGCGAGGCTGATCATGACCAGAACGCCGATCGCCGCGATCCACTCGATCGCGTTTGCGCTGGGCCGGAATCCGACGAGCAGGGCCACGCCGGCCACCACGATGAGACCGATCAGCGTCTGAACGACGCTGCCCAGCACGTGCGCGGTCAGGACCGAAGGCCGGAAGATCTTCATGGTACGGAACCGGGCGATGATGCCTTCGGTCATATCCATGGCAACCGATAT
>DASQPR010000204.1:0-3354 GCA_035643815.1 Micromonosporaceae bacterium
AGTGCGGGTCGCCGGCGTCGAGCCCGGTGGACACGTTGAACGTGACCGCGCTCGTACCGAAGTTGTGTAGCTTGACGGTCTTCGTCTTGGTGAGGTCCTGACCGAGTTCGGCGAAGCCATAGTTGAGCGTCGCCGTACCGGTGTCACCGAGCGCGACGACCTGCGTCTGGGTCGCGCCGGGCGCCTGGATGAGGCCGGAGCCCGCGACGCGGGTCGTGTAGCCGGTCACCTGGCTGGGATCGGCCGTATTGACGATCGCGGCCTTCCAGTAGTTGACCTTCTTCCACGTCGGATGGGCCTGGCGAACCAGCGCTGCCATGCCCGCCGTGTGCGGGGACGCCATCGACGTGCCGGACAGCACGGCGAAGTTGTTTCCGGTGCCGCTGCCGGCGGAGAAGATGCTGACGCCCGGCGCGGTGACGTCGGGCTTGAGCCAGCTGTCACCGGTACGTGCGCCGCCGGAGGTGAACGACGCCGGCGCCAGGAATCCCGGGTTGGCGATGTCCTTGTTGGTCAGCGTGGCCGTGCCACGATCGGCGGCGCTCCACTTCGCACCGTCGGCCGAGGACACGCCGAGGAAGGGGATCGTCACAGTGAACTGCTGACCGGTATCCGGATTGTTGGTGATCGGACCTTCGAACGGCGGCAAGGTCGCGGCGTTGTTGACCATGACGACCGCGGCCGCTCCGGCCTCTTCACCGAAGATCGCACGAGCGACTCGGGCGCAGGTGCCCCGGGCGGTCACGACGATCTTGCCGGTTACGCCGGCATTTGTGTATTGGTTGGGATCGCATCCGAGCGAGATCGAGCCATCGGCGTTGCGCAATACCTTCACCGGCAGCGCGGTGCCGTCGGTGAACGAGCCGCCGTTCGCGTTGATGGCCGTCGAGCTGGTGCCGGTGGACAGCGCGACCGTCGCGCCGGGGAAGCCCGACGTCGGGTCGCTCGCCGCGACGCTGATGACGCCGGTACCGGAGGCTGGCGAGCCACTCAGGTACGGGTTCTGGCCGTTGTTGCCGGCCGAGGCCACCACGATGACTCCGTCCTTCGCGGCGTTCGACGCGGCGACCGCGCTTGGCTCGTCCGCGCTGCCGAACGGGGAGCCGAGCGACATGTTGATCACGTCCATGTCGTGATCGACCGCCCATTCGATGGCGTCGACAGTCACGTCGGTCGAGCCCGCGCAGCCGAAGACGCGCACCGAGTAGAGGTCGGCCTTCGGGGCAACGCCGGGGCCGACGAGCCACGAGTTGCCGCTGACTGTCGTGTCGTTGTACGGACCGGTGTACGTGTGGCCGTTGCCCAACACGCCGAATCCGGTCGCAGTGCCGGCCACATGAGTGCCGTGGCCGTTGCAGTCCAGCGGGTTCGGATCCGGGTGCGGAACCGGCTGGAAGGCCGCGCTCGTCGGGTCGGCGTTGTAGGTGTCGCCGACGAGGTCCGTGCCGCCCTTCACCTTCGGCGCGTTCGGGCCGAAGAACGCCGGGTCGGCCGGCTGGGTCTCGTGCGCGTGTGCATCGAGGTACGCCTGCGATGTGCCGGCGCCGCCGAAGTCCGCGTGCGTCCAGTCGATGCCGGTGTCGATGACGGCGATCTTCACGCCCTCGCCGTGGAGGCCGTTCAGGCCATCCCACACGGCCGGCGCACCGATGAGCGGCACACCGTGGATGTTGTCCGGTGTCATCAGCTGCACGCGGTGCACGCCGACGACGTTCGGGATCGACCGCAGGGAGTCCAGCTTGTTCGCGGCGATTCGTACCTTTATCCCGTTGTACGCCAGCTGGTATGTGCCCAGCACCTGGCCGCCGCGCGCGCGGACAGTGGACTCGGCCGATGTCTGCTGCTGACGTAGCTGCGCGCGACGGCTAGAGCGCTGCGCGCGAGTGAGCGGCGTCGCTGCATCCGCGTCCGCTACCGTCACCGGATCGCCGGCCATCTGGAGCATGACCGTTACCGGCGTGTTGGTCATGCCTAGTGGTAGATGATTGACGGTGGATCCGGCCGGCGCCGGCTGAAAATGCCGCGGTGTGACCGGGTCCGCTCCAGCCTGCGATGCAGCTGCGACAACGCCAACGGTCGTGATCAACACGCTGATGCCTGCGAAGCGCATCCAGGTACGCCTGCGTTTACCGTGAGTCTGACGGCTATCCGGATTCATTCCCTATCCCCTCTTGAGGTGCCGGGCTTGTGGGCACCCTTAGCCGAATTGCCCGCCGCCATCAGCCCTTTTCGGCTGGTCGCTACGGGCAACAGTCGTGCCGGCATAGGCTCGCAGCACACAGTATGTCCACAGGAGACTCATGGGAATGCCATGTTTTCGAACGGGGGACGCTCGCGCCGGATCCACGCGCCGCCGCCCGTACAAATCACCCGATCCCGGCTCCCGGTGTGCTGTTCCGTGGTCGATGGGCAGAACAACCGATGCGGCAAACCCGCACTCTGCAGCAGCCGCCGAGCGGGTCGACCAACTCTGCGTCCACAAAATCGTTGGACAGCGGCCACGCCGCATCGCGATCGTTGGCGCATGCAGCAGGACGAGATCTGGGACGTCGATGCCGCCCGGCGCTACGACACGCCGGGTAGCGGCATGTTCGCGCCCGAGGTCCTGCGGCCGACGGTCGACCGCCTCGCCGAACTGGCTGGCGACGGACGGGCGCTTGAGTTCGCGATAGGGACCGGTCGCGTGGCCGTGCCGCTCGCCGAGCGAGGCGTGCCCGTCACCGGCATCGAACTGTCGCGTCCGATGATCGACCAACTGCGGATGAAGGCCGATGAAGCGACTATCCCCGTGCTGGTCGGCGACATGGCGACCACCGCTGCGCCGGGGAAGTTCTCGCTCGTGTATCTCGTTTTCAACACGATTTCCAACCTGCTCACCCAAGCCGAGCAGGTCGAATGTTTCCGCAATGCGGCCCGCCACCTCACGCCCGGTGGTCGGTTCGTTATCGAGCTCTGGGTGCCCGAGTTGCGTAAGCTTCCGCCGGGTCAGCAAGCCATGGTTGGCCACTCCGAACCCGGCTATATCCTCCTGGACACATACGACGTTGTGCGCCAGCACGTCGTCTCGCACCACTTCAGATTCGATGACACCAAGCAGGCTCAGCTGTACCGAAGCCCGCATCGCTACATCTGGCCGGCCGAACTCGACCTCATGGCCCAACTGGCCGGTTTCGAGCTAGAGACCAGGCATGCCGATTGGGCCGGAGCCGAGTTCACCGCCGAGTCCGGTTCTCACGTATCGGTCTACCGCATCCCGCTGGACGACTGACTTCGCCGGAGACCCGGCATTCGGTCGTCGCGCTGGCCGTGACGCCGGAAGCCGAGCGCTGGCGGGAGATGACGTGACCGGTTCGG
>DASQPR010000205.1:0-4915 GCA_035643815.1 Micromonosporaceae bacterium
ACGGTCCCGGCGCTCGCCGACTGTTGACCGGCCAAGACCTTGAGCAGCGTCGTCTTGCCCGATCCGTTCGGGCCGTGAACGAGCACGCGTTCGCCGGACCTGATGTCGAGCGTGAGGCCACGCAACGCGGCCACGTGCCCGTGCGGCGTCGGGTATAAGCAGAACACGTCATGGGCGCGCACGGTCATAGCAGCACCTCGTCGGGCCGCCGCGGCAGCGGCTCGCGCAGCGACGAGCCAGCGATGGCCAGTGCCGCCAGGAGTCCCAGCACGACTCCCCCGCCGATGACCGCCAACGCCCAGGGCGCGCCGACGGCCAGGGTCAACGGCGGCTCCGGAACGCTACCGACCGCGGTCACCGCGACGAATCGGGTGGTGATCGCGCTGAGAGCCAACCCGACCAACAATCCCCCGGGTACGGCGACGACCACGACCGCCGCGGCCCGGGCGAACATCGAGCGCCGCAGTGTCGCCGGCCGTACGCCGTCGCTCTCCCAGGCATACTGCTCGGCGGCTTCGTCCCGGCGCTCGGCCACCACGAGCAGCAGCACCGCGAGCACCGCGACCAGGACACCGATGACGGCGTCCGTGGTGAGCAGCCGTGCGGCGCCGACGGCGAGCGGATCGGTGGCCAGGGCACTCTGGCGATCCCGCCGGAACTGTACGGCCAACTGGTCGTACGGCGACCGGGCCAGACTCGCCGCCAGCGGACCGGACGGCCCCGACAGCCAGAGTTCCGTAACGCCGCCGCTGCCCGGCTCCCGCGCGTCTAGGACGTTAGCGAGCGTGCCGGCGTCGGCGACGACGAAGTGGGCACCGAGCGTGGGGAATCGCTGCGCGACGGCGACCACGCGGGCCGGGATCGGTGCATTCGCGTCGACGACAAGCGATAGCAGGCCGCCGCTCGCGGCCGCCGCCGTGGACGCATCGGCGATGACCGCAATCGGCTGCTCCGCGGCCGATGCGCCGGCGTGCACGACGATGGACTGGCCAGTGAACTGGTAGGCGACTGTGAGAGTGCCGCCGGCGACCGTGACCCGCGCACCAGTGGAGCCCCAGTCCTGCCAGGACGCGCCGCCCAGCGCCGGCATACCGATTTTCACCGTGCCGGCGAGTACCGCCTGACTCGACGCCCCCTCGCCGAAGTGATGCTGCTGGATGGTGTTGAGATGCCCGGTCTCGTCGACGTCGAGGGCGAACAGCGTCGCGCCGATGCCCGCGGCCGGCACCGCCCCGGTTAGGTGGGTGCCGTTGTCCGACAGCGGTACGGGAATGTCGCGGCCGTCCGCCGTACGCAGCCAGGCCGTCACGATGATCTGGCTGTGGTCGCCACTGACCGGCAGGGACAAGGAGGTCGTGCCGGTCGGCACGTGAATGCCTGGCAACGTGCCGCCGGTCGGGCGCAGCGCGGCCGCCACCGTGGCTGGGTTGCCGGCGCCGACCTCATCGTTCCAGGACGGGATGGAGGTCAGCGCGGTCGGATCGACGCCGAGCACCTCGGCCGCGCTCGACTCGGCTGCGCTGCGCCGTACCGACGAACTGCCGCGCAACACCGGATGGACGGTCGTTCCCGGCGCGAGTCGCGAGAAGTCGGCCGTCGTGCCGACCGACAACGGATTGACCAGGGTGGTGCCGACCTTGACGGTGGCGTCGAGCGGCACGGTGAACGCGGCCTGTTCGGCCGCGCCCTGGTGCAGCGTTGCCTGGTAGGCCGCGGCAAAAACGGCGCATCCGGTGGCCGCGGCAAGGAACGCGGCGGTAGCGACCGGGCGCAGCGGACGGCGGACCGCACCGCCGACGCCGATCCGACCGGCCAGGAAGGACCGGGGCAGGATCCGGGTGCCGAATACCGCCAGCGCCGGCCACGCTCGGCCGACGAGAAGCCCGCCGCAGATCACCGCGATGATGGGCAGTGATGCGAGCAGCGGGTCGGTGCCGCCGTTCAGTGTGCTGGCCGACACGGCACCGCGAGCCAGCGCGAGACCCGCAACGGCGATGCCAGCGACGACAACGCCCTCGACGATGCGCCAGGCCACGGACGAGCGGGCGGTGTCTGGCCACGATCGGACCGCGACGATGAGCAGCCACGAGACGACGGCACCGACGATGACGAGCGGCAGGCCCGACCGTACGGCCGCTAATGCGGCGGATGTCGGGTCACCGAGGGCACCGATCGCGCTGACGACGGCACCGGCCAGCACGCCGATTACCGTTCCGACGACCACCGGAACGGCCGACTCGAGCATGGTGAGCGCGACCACGCGGCCTCGGCCGACACCGCGCCGTCGGAGCAATGCCGCGACGGCGGCGTCGTCGCGTCTCAGTCCGATCGCGCCGACCGCGGCGAAGCCGAGGAGTAGGGCGATGGCGGATCCGGACAATAGCGCGAAGCGGCGGGTCGACAACTCGGCTCGGGCCTGCTGGTCACTAAGGACGCTATCCGGCGCGGTGAGCTGCATCCCGTTCCACCGGCGCGCGAGGTTGTCGCCGGCCTTGGCGCTGCGCGAGAGGTACGGACCTACGCCGAGATCACGTACGCGGTTCAGGTCGACCGGCGCGACCCACGCATACTGGCGCTGGAACTCCGACAACGCCGTCAGCTGGGCGGCGGCCGACGTCCCGTTGGCGACCAGGAGCGGCGAGTCGTGCCCCGGGTCGAACGGGCCGCCGAACAGCAGCGGATCGCGGACCACCGCCCGACCGACGATCACCAGCCCGAGGACCGGTTGCAGATCCGGTGTGCCGTTGCCGACGACGACCACCTCGCAGTGTGTCGGCGTACACATCCGCGGGAGGCGACCGGAGGTGATCCGTACACCGGAGCCGAGGTCGTCCGCCGCGCCGAGAAGATAGTCGGCACCGGCTCGGTCGGCCAGCCGGTGGAAGAGCATCTCGGCCCGCGGCGGGGTGGCCGTGAGCGTCGCCAGTTGCCCTCGAGCCGTGCTGTCCATCGCGGCGAGTTGGGACGGCGGGATCGCGATGCCCGAGATCGTGGCCAGCAGGCTGCGGTCTCCCGGATCGAGCTGCGACACCCCGTACGCCACGGCACGCGCGGCGACCGTGTGCGCGCTCGCCTGAGCCATGACGGGAAGAGCCGTCGCCAACGCGACGCCGACGGCGACGAGCAGCCAGCGCTGCGGACGGTAGCGCAGCCGGGCCTGGGCGAGTGCCGCGATCGCTGTCAACGCACCCTCCCTAACCGCTAAAGTATCGGTGACAGGTTAGCAGTCGGGATTCGGAAACGGGGGGTGGCGTGGCGCGCTACGTGGTCGACGGGCTGACGTTGCCGATCGCGATCGGCAACCATCCGGCTGTCGACCTGTGCAACACCGAAACCGATTGGACCGGCGCCACGCCACACGAATATCTCGAGTCGTATGCGCACTTCGTCGTGTGGTCGCGCGAGGTCGGCCTGCTCGACGCGGGCATGGCCGCGCGATCGCTCGCGATCCCGTCGCGCGACCGGGCATGCGCCAACGCGATCCTGTCCCGCGCGATCGACTTCCGGGGTGCGTTGCACCGCGTCCTCATTGGATCCGCGGCCGTCGCGGACTGGCAGACGATCGACACGGAGATCGCCGCGAACGTGCCGGCGCTGCATCTGCGGGCCGCGGCTGCGCCGGATCCCGCACCCCTTGCGGCCTGGTCGCTGTCGGCCGAACCACTCGACGCGCCGCTCGCGGCGGTGGTCTGGTCGGCCGCCGGTCTGCTCACATCGGCCCGTCCCGGCGACGTCCGAGCGTGCCCGGGCGCGGCCTGCGGATGGCTGTTCCTCGACCCGGCCGGCCGGCGGCGATGGTGCTCGATGGCGTGGTGCGGCAATCGCGCGAAGGTCCGCCGGCACGCGCAACGGCAGCGCACCGAGGACAGCAGGACGTCTGGTGCGGGTCGACCGTAATCGGTGGCGCACATGGTGCGGCCGCGCCCGCAGAGCGCGGACGCGGCCGACCCATGGCGACGTCGACGAACTCAGCCGCCGAGGTAGGCCCGGGCGATCTCCGGGTTGTCGGCCATTTCGGCGGCCGTTCCCTGCATGTGCATCGAGCCGGACTCCAGCACGTACGCGCGGTCAGCCACCTTCAACGCGGCCAGCGCGTTCTGTTCCACCACGAGGACGGTGATGCCCTGGTCGCGGATCTGGGTAATGGTCGCGAAGATGAGATCGACCAGAACCGGTGCGAGGCCCATCGACGGTTCGTCGAGCAGCAGCAGTTTCGGCCGGGCCATCAGCGCCCTCGCGACGGCAAGCATCTGCTGCTCGCCACCGGACAACGTGCCGGCCTTCTGCGCGATGCGCTCCCGCAGTCGCGGGAACAGCTCGAGCATCCGCTCCTGATCGTCGGCGATGCCTTGCTTGTCCTTGCGCAGGAATGCGCCGAGGTCGAGATTCTCCGCGACCGTCATGCGCGGGAAGATCCGCCGACCTTCCGGTGACTGCGCGATGCCGAGACGGACGATCTGGTCCGGCGGCGTCCGGTCGATCGCCTTGCCGTTGAACCGGATCGTGCCGTGCCGCGGCCGCAACAGGCCGGAGATGGTCCGCAAGGTGGTCGACTTTCCGGCCCCATTAGATCCGATCAAGGTGACGACCTCACCCTGCATCACGGTGAGGCTCACGCCCTTCACCGCGGCGATGTTGCCGTAGTAAACCGAGATGTCCTCGATCTCGAGCAGGGGCGCGGTCGACGTCGCCGACGGCACCCCTGACGTCGGCGCTGGTTGCGCCGGCACGGCGGCTCGCGACGACCCGTCCTCGCTCACGCGCTCTCCTCCTCAGGTGCCTTGCCCAGATACGCCTCGATGACACGCGGATCCGACTTGATCTGGTCCGGACTGCCCTCGGCGATCTTGCGGCCGCGGTCGAGCACCGTGATCCGCTCCGAAACGCGCATCACGACGCTCATGTCGTGCTCGAT
>DASQPR010000206.1:0-8904 GCA_035643815.1 Micromonosporaceae bacterium
CGGAACGGCCCAGTGGTGCAAAGAACCGGCGGCCGCAGCTCTTGACGTCGGCGATTAGCCACGCACCCGGCAAAGGAGGTGCCGGCGGCGCGGTGGCAAGCGGCGAACAGCCACTCGACGGGCGCGCGACTAGTCTGGCGGTGCGTGATCGCGGCAAATGAGCGGGAGTGGTGATGGCGGAGCTCGGTTGGCAGGTCGACGGCCCGGGCGAGGGTCCGCTGCTCGTCATGGGTTCGTCGTTGGGCACGACGCGCGCGATGTGGCGAAACCAGGTCGCGCCGCTGAGCCGGCATCTCCGCGTGTTGCGCTATGACCATCGAGGCCATGGCGAGTCGGCCGTGCCGCCGGGGCCGTACGCGCTCGATGACCTAGGGGCCGATCTGCTCGAGTTGCTCGATGCCGTCGCGCCGGGCGAACGCGTCCACTATGCCGGTCTCTCTCTCGGCGGCATGATCGGCATGTGGCTCGCGATCCACGCACCCGAACGGGTCGGCCGGTTGGCGCTCGTCTGCACGTCGGCCCACATGCCCCCGCCCGAGACGTGGACGACCCGGGCCGAGACTGTCCTGACCGAGGGTATGGAGGCGATCGCCGACGTCGGGATCGGCCGCTGGTTCACGCCGGCATTTGCCGAACAGTCACCCGACGTTGTGGCCGAGGCTCGCGACATGCTCACGGGTACGCCACCAATCGGGTACGCCGGATGCTGCGCGGCCGTCGGCGCGATGGACCAGCGCGCCGAACTGGCGAAGATCAGCGCACCGACGCTTGTCGTATCAGCGGTCGACGACCCGTCGACGCCGCCGGATCACGGCCGGGTGATCGCGGATGCCGTGCCGGGTAGCCGGTTCGAGGTGATCCCGGGCGCGCACATCGCGGCCTTCGAATCCGCCGATATCGTGACCGGGCTGCTCCTTGATCATTTCGCCGGCGCCACGATCTAGCGCGGCTCACGGACTCGTGCCGGCCAGCATCCCAGTCGAGGACCAGGTTGACGCGGTGGCCACCATCACGCTGTACGCGCGCGGAAATCATGCGAACGCGCCGGTCAGGGTACGGTCAAGGCGACGGCTCCCGCGGGCGGAGGGCGGGCGGAGGGGTTAGTGGAGACGGTCCAACACTGGTTGTCCAGCGTGCCTCCCGGGCTGATGTACGTGATCGTGGCGTTGGTCATCGGCGTCGAGAGCATGGGCATCCCGCTTCCGGGTGAGATCGCGCTCGTTGCCGCGTCGCTGCTTGCCGTGTCCGGCTACGCCGACATCTGGTGGGTCGCCATTGCCGGTTCGCTCGGCGCGATCATCGGCGACTCCATCGGATACTGGATCGGTCACCGTGGCGGCCGACCGTTCTTGGAGCGTCTCGGCCGACGCTTCCCCCGACATATGGGCCCGATACAGCTGGCTAAGGCCGAGCACACGTTCCAGCGGTGGGGCGTCGCGGCGATCTTCTTCGGTCGCTTCATCGCGCTACTGCGCATTTTCGCGGGTCCGCTGGCGGGAGCGCTCCGCGTGCCGTACTGGAAGTTCCTCATCGCGAACGCCTCCGGCGGCATCATCTGGGCGAGCGGTACGGCGGTGTTGATCTATTACATCGGCAAGGTCGCCGAGACCTGGCTGTCACGTTTCAGCTGGATCGCACTCGTCGTGGCCATCGTCGGTGGCATCGTGACAACGCTGATCATTCGACATCGAGCGCGTCGCCAGTTCGCCGAGGCAATCGACGACTCCGAGCAGGCCGAGGCCGCGGCGAGCGGTCGAGGCGGGCCGACCACATGACCGACAGCATGACCGACCGCATGACCGACTCCACAGTCGGCGGTGGCGATGTCTGGCGTTACCTCGACACCCTCGCCGTTGGCCCGCCGACTCCCCGCAAGCGGACGCTGGGCCGCATGCGAGGGCTCGTCGAAGCGCTCGGTCAGCCCCAGCGGACGTTTCCGTCGATCCACGTCACCGGAACAAACGGCAAAGGCTCGACGGTCGCGTACGCAGCCGAGCTGCTGGCCGCGGCCGGGCTTCGCGTCGGCACCTATACCAGCCCGCACCTGCACAACATCACCGAGCGCGTCCGCATCGACGGCCGGCCGGTGACCGCCGACCGGATGGCGGACGCGGTTGCTCACGTGGTGAAGGCCGCGCCGACCGGCGTCGATCACAGCTGGTTCGAGCTGGTGACGGCGTCCGCTTTCATCCTCCTGGCGGAGGCGGACATCGACGTAGCCGTCATCGAGGTCGGCGCGCTCGGGCGCTTCGACGCCACCAATGTGATCGATGCCGACATCGCTGTCGTGACGAACATCGAGATCGAGCACGCCGATCGGGCCGGTCCGACCCGGGCGCACATCGCCGCGGAGAAGTCGGGAATCGTACGGCCCGGGGCCACGCTCGTGCTGGGCGAGCCGGATCCGTCACTCGACGAGGCGTGGGTGGCCGCCGGACCGGGTCGCCTGCTGCGCATCGGCGACGACTACGGCTCGCGCAACCGGAGTCGAACACCGGCCGGCACGTACGCAGATCTGTGGACCCCATGGGGGACACGGCATGGGGTGCCGATCGGTGCCGCGGGGCCATATCAATGCCTGAACGCGGCAACGGCGTTGGCCGCTGTCGACGCCTACCTCGTTGCGCGTCAGGGCCACCCGGCCGCCCGTCCGGCGATCGAGTCCGCGCTCGCGAACACCCGGGTCGGTGGCCGCTGGGACCTCGTCGGGCGGACACCGACCGTCATCGTCGACGGTGCCCACAATCCAGCTGGCGCGACCGCGCTGGCGAGCACCGTCGACGAGGAGCTGGCCGACGTACGACCGAGGGTGCTGGTCGTGGGCGTGCGCGGCAGCCGAACGCCGGCCGGCCTGCTCACTGCGCTGCGCCCCGAGCGCTTCGACCACGTCGTGTGTACGGAACCACCGGCGAGCGACGCCTGTCCGGCCGGCGATGTGGCGGCCGCCTTGCCGGACCGCGCAACCTCAGTGCACGTCGAGTCGGATTGGCAGCGCGCGGTCTCACTCGCCCGAGATCTCGCCGGGCCGACCGGTGCTGTCCTGGTCACCGGATCGCTTTACCTCGTCGGGGCCGTCCATGGAGAGTTGGCCGCCGAAGACTAGACCGGGCGTCGACCGGCGAACCCACAATCTTCCCGGTGATACCACCGGATGTCATCGTCGCCTTCGAGCCAACACCACAGAACACGGATGTCGTCCCGTTCGCCCGGGAAGTCGAGGAGCAGCGGCGCATAGCCCTTGACCTGCGTACCGGATTCGGAGATCGCTTCCAGCTCGGCGTACAGGCGAGCCTCGAACGCCTTGACCTCAGCGATGCCGCCGCGTGCGCTGCGCCCGACCGCCTCGAGGTCGGCCCGGAGTTCGGCCAGGTCGGCTCGGGCTTCAACGATCGCGTCGATCCGCGGACGAAGCTTGCGTAGCCGGTCGCGCGCTTCCTCGAGATCCATCGACCCAGTATGCCCGCGAGTCGGCTCGCTAGGCGGCGGGTCGATGCTCCGAGGACGCGGCGGGGGAGTCGGGCGTGTCCGGCCGGGACGGTGCGTCGCGCAGCGTCTCATCGTGCTCACCGAGGCGCCAGCCCGACCCTTGGGCACGCTGCCGCAGGCCAGGTGGCGCATCGAAGCTCAGCGACGGTCGCGACATCGCGACGACGACCGCGAATCCGGCCAACAGGAGCGCGTGGGTGCCGAGCCGCGCCGCGCTCACGTCACCGTGCACGATGTCGTCAACACTCAACACGGTGAGGACGCCGACGAATACGGTGAGCAGCGGCAAGAGCGCGGCCGGCCGGGTGCGGCGCCACGCGATGAACAGGAAGCTCGCCCCGATCGCGGCATTCCAGGCCGTGAACTCGTGCGTCATGTGCATGAGAGCCGTGCTCTCGGCGCCCATCGGGCCGGCGAGTTGGGCGACGGCCAACAGGATTTGACCGGCGCCGAGGAGTGCGAGCACGACGCGAAGCACGTTGGCAAGCCGGGCCCGGGTCGGACGTGGAGTGGCTTCGAGCACGCTATCCGGGATTCCGCCGACCGCTGCCGTCCCGGTGTCAACGCGGGCCAGACGGGTGATGAACGCGGCGTCCTCGTACCACTGGCGGCACGCACCGCAGGCATCCAGGTGAGCGTCGATGTCAGCGCACTCCCACTCGACGGAGAATTCCTCCCCGTCGAGTCGCGCGGAAAGCGCCTCCCGCCACATCGAACACGTCACAACAGTGTTGTCGTCCGGCCGCCGCGAAAAGTTCCCGCCACAATGCCCGGCCATGAATGCCCGCCGCGCTGCCGACCGGTTGTTCCGCCGCACTTTCGATCCGTTGCCCGCCGCGGTGAAGACCGGTTGTCCGGCCAGCTCAAGTCGGTCGATCGACCCACGCTACGCTCTAGCGTCATGAGCCAGTCCGGCTACGACGACGACGCGGTCAACCAGGCCGCGCTCGCCGCGAAGGCTGGTGATCGCGCCGCCGCTTCCGCGTTTGTCGAGATGACGCAGGGATCCGTACGGCGGTTCCTCGCCCACCTCTGCGACCCGGCCGACGTGGACGACCTCGCCCAGGAGACGTACCTTCGCGCACTTCCGGCGCTCACTCGGTTCGCGGCGCGGTCGTCGGCTCGGACCTGGCTACTGGCGATTGCCCGCAATGTCGCCGCCGATCACGTCCGGGCGGCCGTACGCCGGCCTCGGCCCAGCTCGCTGGACGCGCGCGATCCGAACGCAACCACGCCACGCACGTTGCGTACGGCGGGGGTCGATGACGGCGTCGCACTGCGGCACCTGCTCGACACGCTGACCCCCGAACGGCGCGAGGCGTTCATTGCCACTCAGGTGGTCGGACTGAGCTACGCGGAGGCGGCCGAGGTGTGTGGCTGTCCGGTCGGCACGATCAGATCCCGCGTGGCACGGGCGCGCGAGGATCTCGTCACGGCGTACCGGCAAGATCAGCCCCTGCGGCGCTCGCAGAGTGCGCTCTGACCGCGGACCGCGACCATCACGGGTGTTACGACCAGAGTTCGAAGGGCTCGTCGATGTCCTCGCCGCGGAGGTGCGCGGCCAGGAATTCGGGCAGCCGCCCGGGGTAGAAGCGTTCCCGGCTCGCGCTGACCTCCGCCACCGGCCACCAGCGGCTCGACGAATAGTCCTCCCGCTCGTAGTCCAGCTGGCCAGACACGTCCGGCTCGGCGCCGCGGTGGTCCAGCCGCGCGGTCACCACCAGCTCATGTTGCAGTCGACGGGCGCGGCGGTAGCGAAACGTCGCCGTGCGTCGCCACGTGGGCTTTGATACCTGCGTCGGTACGACGACGATGCCCGTCTCCTCGCGCAACTCGCGGATCGCGGTGTCGACATAGGTCTCGCCGGGCTCGCCGCCGCCGCCGGGCAGCTCCCACCAGTGGCCCGGATGATCCGTGTGCCACGTTCGGAACAGCAGTATCCGGTCGTCGGTGTCGAGCACGACGACACGTACGGCGTCTCGCTCCTCGATCGGCCACCCATCATCGGGGAGAAGTGCACTCCAGCGAGGATCGGTCACCGGCTCATCCCACCACATCGGCCGAGATCGTCGTCTGGCCGTCCATGTTCCGGGCGGCCCATATTCTGGCGATATGTCCGATCAGCCGGCGAGACGGTGGCGAACCGTCCTGGCTGTCTCGCTCGCGCGCGTAGCTGAGGTCGCGCTGGCGCTCATCGGACTCGCGTACGTCTTTGGCCCGGAGGACTCAACCTACAAGATCAGTCTGCTCGGACTGTTCGCTCTCGTCGCCCTGACCTACCTGTCCGTCGGTTTCTGGGTCGTCCGACATGGACGCGACCGGCCGCGAACCGAGGAGCGGCCGGCGCCGACGTGGCGGCGCAAGCTCCGCCGAAAATTCAGTTTTCTGCTCACCGTCGTCGCCAGCCTCACCGGTCTGGCCGCCGCGTCGGATGTGCTCGTGCACCCGGGCGCCGACGAGCGCGAGACCACGGTCAAGGCGTTGGGCGTCCTCGTCGTCTTCTGCGCCTGGACGTTGCTGCATGTCGGCTACGCCGCGTTCTACCGCTTTCTGGACGACGACGAATCAAGCACCATCCAACCCGGCCCGGGTCTGCGGTTCATCGAGGAGACACGGGGGACGACGGTGGACTACCTATACTTCGCCATCACGCTGGGCGTCTCGTTCGCGTCGTCCGACGTCGAGGTCATCACCCGCCGGATGCGGTGGCATGTGCTCGTCCACGAGCTGCTGAGCTTCTTCTACAACGCGGCCGTGCTGGCGATCGCGATCAGTGTGATCACGAGTCAGTGATCGTCGGACGGCCTGCGCTCTCAGCCGCCGGTGGGGTTCGGGACATTGGCGAAGCCCTTGGGTACGGACAACCAGGTGGCCCGGCCCGGCGGCCAGAAGAGCACAAACGCACGCCCGATCACCGACGATATGGGGATCGTCGCCTCGGTGATGTTGTGCTCGGCCGCGTAGTGATAGCGGGAATCGGCCGACTCGACCCGGTTGTCACCCATCACCCACAGCCGCCCCGATGGCACCGTGATCGCGAACTTGTTCGGGCTGGCCTGCGCCGTCGGTCCGTAATCCTGGTCGAGGTACGGCTCGTCAATCGCTACCTCGTTCACCGTCAGCCGCCCCTGCGTATCGCAGCAGACGACGTGGTCGCCGGGCACGCCGATCACACGCTTGACGAAGTCCTTCTCGTTTTCCGCCGTACGCCAGTCCAGCGGCGAGGTGAACACGATCACCTCGCCACGACTGGGATCTCGGAAGTCGTAGACGAGCTTGTTGACCAGCACCCGGTCGTTGATGTTGAGCGTGTGCTCCATCGACTCGGAGGGCACCCAGAACGTCTGCAACACGAACGTACGGACGAGCAGCGCGACGACCACAGCGGCGCCCAGGAGAATCGGCAGCTCCTTCCAGAAGCTGCTACCCGAGCCCTTCTTGCGACCGCGCCGGTGGCTCGGCGTCGCGCCTGGTGCCGAGTTCGACGACGGATCCGGCGGCGGGTTTGTCGGCGTCGGAGGGTCCGTCTGTACGTCGGTCACGACGCGAGCTTACGTGGCGTAGCTATGGGTTGGCTCCCCGAGAACCCGCGTCCACTCAAACGGCCGTTGAACGGATCTCGAACGGTCGGTGAACCGGCGACGGACGATTGCCGAACCGCAGCGGAAGTCGCCGATCGTCGCCGACCCATTCGCCCTCAGCCGACGTGCACGAGGAAATCCCCGTAGAAAAGGCCCAAACCGACCGCAACGCCGATGCCGGCGATGATCCAGAAGCGCACGACGATGTTGACCTCGCTCCAGCCGGCCTGCTCGAAGTGATGGTGCAGCGGTGACATCAGGAAGACGCGCTTGCCGGTCGTCTTGAACGACGTGTACTGGATGATGCGTGACATCGTGATGATCACGAACAGCAGCGAGATGATCGGCAGCAGCAGCACCGTACGGGTGGCGACCGCCTCACCGGCGATGAGTCCACCGAGGGCCATCGAACCGGTGTCGCCCATGATGATCCGGGCCGGCGACGTGCTCCACCAGAGAAATGCCGCGCAGGCACCGGCCGCCGCGCCGGCGATCATCGTCGCCTCGAGCGGATCTCGCGCCGTGTAGCAGTAGTTCAGATGCACTGCCGTGTCCGCGCACCAATGCCGGTACTGCCAGAACGAAATCATCATGTACGCGAACAAGACGATCACCGACGTGCCGGTGGCCAGGCCGTCCAGGCCGTCGGTCAGATTGACGCCGTTCGTGGTGGCTATGACGACGGCGATGAACAGCACAACGGCACCGATGGCGCCGATGTGCGCCCAACTGATGTCCCGGATGTAGGACAGGGTGGTGCCGCTGACCGTGATCCCGGCCGTGCTCTGCGCGGTCAAGGCGAGCGCACCGAACACACCGCCGACGACGATCTGCAGCAGGATCTTCCATCGACCGGCGAGACCGGCGCTGTTGCGCCGGGACACCTTGAGGTAGTCGTCGACGAACCCGATGGCTCCGCAGCACACCATCAGACCGAGCAGGACAAGGCCCGTCATCGTGGGTCCCGGCGGCACGATCTGCTCGGCCGGCAGTGTCTTGAGCACCAGATGCCCGGCTATGTACGCAATCAACGTCGCGCCGACGAACACGAGGCCGCCCATGGTCGGCGTGCCGACCTTCTTTTGGTGCCCTTCGGGAAGAATGTCGCGGATCGGCTGGCCGTATCGAAGGCTCCGCAGGACCCGGATCGCGATCGGAGTGCCGAACAGCGTGAGCACAAAGGCGACAGCCGCGGCGACGATCACCGCACGCATCGCACCACCGCCTCGCCGCCCTCCGCTGGATCGCTTACGTTGCGGCCACCAATCCGTGCATCCACAACGCCCGGGTCAACCTACCCCGGACCGCGGCGCTTCCGCGCCTCCGGCCGGGCGACCTTCGCTGAGACACGGGTGCCTCTGACGACGCATGACGTCGTTTCCGACCGCCTCGGTGACATCGCCTGCGACATCGCCTGCGACATCGTTCGCGACATCGCGCCGACTTCTTTAAAGTCATTGTGACGTCAGTATTGACATCATGACGACGTCATGATGACATAGATACATGATTAATGACGTCACGTACGCATCCGATGAATGCTCCGCCCACTCCACCCGCCCGCGCCACGGCCTTAGCCGCATTTGGTCCCGGCCCCGCGGTCGCGCCTGGAACGACCCGCACACCCGCGACTCGTTCGCTGGTGACGTCGCGGTGAGCCTGGCGCGCGTGCCCCGATGATCGAGTCCGCCGCCAACCCGCGACCGCCGTCGCCGGGGTTCCACTGAGCGCAAACGCGCTCGCCCCGGTGACGTCGGCGCTGGTAGGTTGACGCGCCGTGACGGCTACGGGGCAGACCGATGATCAAACCGCGCCGGCAGTGCCGCACGATCCGTCA
>DASQPR010000207.1:0-2642 GCA_035643815.1 Micromonosporaceae bacterium
GTGCTCGGCCACCAACGCACTGCCGACCTGCAACAGGCGTCGACTCCGATCGCCCACTGTAGTAGCCATTGCTGAGCTGCCAATACACGCGCGCTCCGCCGGCGGGAGGGCAAATCGAGGCCCGATCATCGGCAGTTCACAATCCGCGGCCGCGGCGGTTCGACGACTGGGAGCTCGCGGCCTACGTCCCGGGACCCGTCGACGGACCACTGGCGGTCGCGGCCGCGCGGCGACTGTGCGACGCCGGGGCCAAGGTCGTTGTCGTGACGCGAGCACAGGCGCCGATCCTGGTCGTGCCTGCCGATGACGAGCCCCTCGAAGTCGTTCCGCCGGCGCTGCCGCTCGGATTTCGTGAGGAATGTGGCGACACGATGATGGGTGCGATCGCGGCGGGGTGGACACGCGGGCTGTCGCTGAGCGAGACGCTCGTGCTCGGGGCCGCCGCGGGCTCGGTCAACTTCCTGCGCCATGGGCTTGGCACCGGCACGCGCGCGACTGTCGAGGAGCTTGCCGGGCGCATTGTCGTGCGCCGCGTGGCTGACGGAGCCCGCTAGAACGGCGATCTGAGCTCGCGGCCGTCGATGATCGCGAGCGGCGCAGTGCGACCGATCCATGTCAGATGTCTGATCGTGGGTTCGAGCTCGCCCAGCACCTCCAGCGCCGCGGCAAGTGCCACGGGCCGGCCGAATCGCGAGGAGTGCGAATCGCTTCCCAGCACGTGCACCACGCCAGCGCTGACCAGCTCCGCCATCCCAGCTCGCGTGGTCTCGTCGGTCAGCGCGGCACCGGTGACCTGGACGAGTGCACCGAGATCCACGAGGGCGGCGAGACGCCCGGCCAGATCGGGGCCCAGGTGCCGCTCGGGGTGCGCGATGAGCGCACGAAAGCCGCGCGTCCGCAGCGCGGTCACCGCGGTCTGAAGGCGCCGATCGACTGGTCCGGGGGCGGGCTCGAGGAGGATCCAGCGAGCCGATCCTCCCAGCGCCACGGCCCTCAAGTCGTCGTCCTCCAGATCGCCAAGCGCCGTGACCGCGACCTCTGCTCCGGTCAGGATCCGCGTCCCGCAGCCTGCCGCCCTCACCGCGCCGGACAACTCCGCCAGACGCTGGGGCAGCTCGGCGATCGCTACGGCGTGATCGTGGCGGATGTGCGGCGTCGCGCATACGGCGGCGATTCCGTCGGCTTCCGCCTGTCTGGCCATCTCGACGGCGTCGTCGAGGTCGCGAGCACCGTCGTCGAGCCCCGGCAGGATGTGGCAGTGCAGGTCGACGGCGGCGGTGACGGTGCCGCTCATTCGGCGGCTCAGGCGACCAGTCGCGTGCGGCCCCGGGACATCGCCGGTGAACGGTCGCCGCGGTGGACGAGAAGCTCGGGTTCACGCCATGTTTGCTGGCGGTCTCGTCGGGCGGCGAGTTCGTCGACAGACGGCGGACCAGCCGGCAGCGGCAAGGCATCGGACGCGGGATCGGCGGTCGGAAGCGTGCCGCTTGCGGTTACGCGTGCAGTGAGCATGGTTGAGCAGCCTACGTGTCGCCGGCGACCCCGCAATCGGTCTCTCCTACGCATACCGACGCCGTTGGTGCGGACGGCGATGTCACCTGCGAGCACTACGACGTCAGCGTCCACGGGGAGGGGCGCAAATGGCTCACGCTCGAGATGAAGATCGCTAAGCACGTACAGGCGCACGGTTTGCATGATGACCGCCGGCGCGGGCAGGCTGGCGTTCGCCTCTCAGACGCAACCGGCCCGGGCCTCACATGAGACCCGGGCCGGGCACTGCATCGCCGAAAGTTTCTACGCGGCGACCGTGACGTAGCCGCGCATGTAGCCGTTGTGCGCCATCGCCCAGGGATCGCAGGGCATCGCGCACCACCAGGCGTACCGGCCGGCCTTCTTGGGCGCCGTGAACGTGAACGTGGTCTGGTGCGGTTGCTTCATCGATCCCGCCGGGAGGTTCGCGTTCACGCCCAGCGACGGCGACGTGAAGGTGTGGGCTCCACCGTCGTAGTTCGCGACGGTCACCGTCACCTTGGCGCCCGGGTGCACCTTGAACTCCGCCGGCAGGAAGGCGTCGTGCCACTTGCCGTCCGGTCCGAGCCGGCCGTGCTCGTCGTCGGCCTTGATCGCCACGTTGATCGTCTGCGGCGCGGCGAGTGGTGCAGCCGTGGCGCCGAGGGCACCGGCGGTGGACGCCGATGAGTTGCCCGTCGCCGTCGATGCGTTGCTGCCCGACTTGCTGGCGGCCAAGGCGAACGCCGAAAGGATGACCGCCGTGATCGACAGCAGCCCCACGAGGCCGACCGCGATTCCCATCCAGTTGTGCCATCTGCGGTCTTCTTGTGCAAGCTTGGCGGCGTCAGTGGCGATGTCTTCCCACTCGCGCCATGCGGGTTCGGGGGCGTGCCCGCTCTGGTTCGATGAATTGGGTTCAACTTGAGTGGCCATCTTGTTCTCCTCATACATTCGGCGATGTTGAGGGGACGGTAAGCGGCTGCGAGGGGGCTGTTATCGGTGCCGGGGCGCCGTTTGGCTGCACATGTTCGGGAGACGGGCTGCGGACAATCCGCAGCGCACGCGAGTCTCCCTACGGAGCGATCCGATCATCGACCACGACATGAAACGGCCGGCCCGACGGCGGCGTC
>DASQPR010000208.1:0-2691 GCA_035643815.1 Micromonosporaceae bacterium
AACGAGCCGGTCATCAAGAACAGCAACACGAACATGGCGATCACGGTGACGGCGATCGCCCACGGCAGGCGACTGTCGATCAACCCGACCACGTCGTCGAGCACCGCGGCATCACCGGTCACCCACGATGTCACGCCGGCCGGACGGTCGGCGCGGACCTGGTGCACGAGGTTGCGGGCGGTGGTGCCCTCCGGGTCGCCGGCCACGTAGATGTCCACCGTCGCGAGATCCGGCGCCACCTGGTCGGCCGGCGGCACGGCAACGACGCCGGGTGCCGTCGTCCAACGCTTCGCCCACACATCGAGCGTTGCCGCGTCGGTGCGCGCTACGACCGTCATCGCCGGATCGCTTGGCCGGCCGTACTGGCTCGACAAATCGTTCGCGACCTGGACCGACGACATTGACTTCGGGAAGCCCGACAGCGGGTCGAGACGCGGCTTTGTACCGAGCAGGGGCAGCCCGATCGCAAGCAGCACGGCCGCGGCGGCGATCGCGGTGACCAGAGGCCGGCGCTGCACCACCCGCGCCAATCCCGCAAAGAAGCCACGGTCGGCGGCATCGCCGGCGTGCTTCGACGGACTCCGCTGGGCGCGAGCGAGGGCCCGCTTGGACGGGCGGATTCGCTTGCGCGCAAAGCCGAGCATCGCCGCCGTGCCGGTCAGAGCGACAAGCATCGCGACGGCCGCGATGGACACGCCGGCCACGCCGAGCGCGGTCATCGACGTGACGCCGAAGACCACCAGGCCGCAGAGGGATCCGGCTACGGTCAATGCGGAGAACAAGATGGTACGGCCGGCGGTGGCCCAGGCCCGCCCGACGGCGTCCTCGGGGGAGTAGCCATGCGCCAGCTCTTCGCGATAGCGGGCGACAAGGAGCAGGCCGTAATCGATCGACAGGCCGAGACCGAGAAGCGTGACGACGATCGTCGCGTTCTGGTCGATGTTGGTGATGTGTTCAAAGCCCAGCAATGCAGCCATGCCGGCGAAGACCGAGAGGATCGCGGCGAAGACCGGGATGCCGGCCGCAATGACGCCGCCGAAGACGAAGACGAGCACGACGAGAGTGAGCGGCAGCGACAGGCCTTCGGCCAGCGAAAGGTCGTGGTCGACCTGGTCGTTGACCTGATTGTCCATGATCGGTCCGCCGCCGAGGAGCATGCGCGCGTCCGGTGCGCGGGCGCGCAGCGAACTGCCGAGCGCATCGAGCTGCTTCGAGACGGCATTAACCGCGGTGTTCTGTGGTCCATCCGCCAACTCGTCGAGGGTTACGGTGACGAGCAGGCCGTGCCCGTCACGGGCGAGCAGTTGGTGGGCCTGCGCCGCCGGCACCCCGGTGTCGTACGGGGTGGCAACCGACCGTACCCCGGGAATGTGCCCGAGCGTGGTCGCAGCGGCAAGGACCGCACCGCGGGTTTCGGCGTTGGCGGGCTCGACGCCGGTCACCTCGCCGGCGATCGTAGGACCGACCTTGCTCTCGTGGTCGAGCACGTTGGAGGCCTGGATGGATTCCAACGAGTTCGCGCCCGGCTGGTCGGAGAGGCCGTCGGACACCGGTCCGCTGGCCAGGAATCCGCCCGCGGCGACCGCGAGCCAGATGACGAGCAGAAGCCATCGGTGCCGAAAGCACGCCCGTCCGACCGTCGCGATCGCACCACGGGGGGCGGCCGCTGCGCGCGATGCGGCCGGCGCGCGTGACGCCGACGTTTCCGTTGCCATGAGGAGAATCCCTTCTCGAATTCTTGACTGGCAACAGATTCGCTCAGCGACCGACCACAAACGATCCGGAACTCCCCCGAACTTCGAGTGGGGCACTCCCCCTAAGTCGGGGTAGGGGCAGCCCTACCGAACCGCCGTACCACCAGGTCGGCTAACGCGTCGCGGCCGCGTTGGCAGCAACGGGCGGCCACCCGAAAAGGATGACCGCCCGCTGTGTCGGCGCGACGTCGAGCCGGCGCTACGGCAGCGACGCCACGCCCCGGGGCAGGAAGCGTCGGCCGGTCACCCGCTCGGACACACCCGTACGGTCCAGGTACGGTGTGATGCCGCCGTTGTAGAACGGCCAACCTGCACCGAGAATCATGCAGAGGTCGATGTCCTGCGGTTCGGCGACGACCCCTTCGTCGAGCATCAGTCGGATCTCGAAGGCCAGCGCGTCCAGCGCGCGCCCGCGTAGCTCGTCGGCGGATATCGGCGAGTCACCGACATCGAGCAGCGCGGTGACCTCCGGGTCGATCTCGCCGTCACGGGTAAGGAAGCCCGGCTTGCCGGCCTTGACGACGCGGGCCAGGTTATCCGAGACGCCGAAGCGATCCGGGAAGGCCTCGTGCAGCGTTTCGCTCACATGCAGTGCAACGGCCGGGCCGACCATGCCGAGCAATTGCAGCGGACGCATGGGCAGACCGAGCGGGTCGAGCGCAGCGTTGGCGGCGTCGATCGGCGTGCCGGCGTCGACGGCGGCGTACGTCTCGCCGAGGAACCGGGTTAACAGCCGGTTCACGACGAACGACGGCGCGTCCTTCACGAGCACGCACGACTTGCGGAGCTTCTTGCCGACCGAGAACGCGGTCGCGAGCGCCACATCGTCGGTCTTCTCGGCCCGGACGACCTCGACCAGCGGCATCACCGACACCGGGTTGAAGAAGTGGAAGCCGACCACCCGCTCGGGGTGGGCCAGCTCTTCCGCCATCGCGGT
>DASQPR010000209.1:0-3679 GCA_035643815.1 Micromonosporaceae bacterium
GAAGGGCCGTCCGAAGTCCGCGGCCGGCCACGGCGGACGGGACGGCCTGGACCGGGGCCAGAGATCCCCGCCGGAGGCATCGGTATTGACTGGAGAGCAAACGCACCGTGCGCCGGCAACGAGCAAACGCATCGCGCGACGCGCTAGCGGCAAAGACGAAGACAGAAGCAAGGGCGCGAAGCTGAAGAAGACGGCGGTGCGCGAACGAGACGAGGGCCTGCAGTCGAACTCATCGGATGTGACGGTTGCCGACGCTGTTCTAATTGGCTCGGTTAATGGAAGCGGGCGAGTCACTTAGTTAGTCACTCAGGCACAGAAAGAGGGCATATCCAACGATGGGATATGCCCTCTGATCTCGTCGGGACGACAGGATTTGAAGCGTGGTGAATGTCTTGCCCGGATGTCCGACCGATGCGATCGCGGCGACGCTATCGGTGCCGCGGTCCGGCACGGCGGTTCCGGTACCACGGTTCGGTGCCATTGGAGCCATCCATCGGCTCGTTGCGCGATATAGCGCTTTCCTGGGACTGCCGGGACATCCGCTTACAGGCCGGAACGGGTCCACCCCGATTTCGAGCGTCTGTTGCGGCAGCGCCGACCCTCAACGGGTGCGGGCGAGGCTGTATAAGCCCAAGTGAACGACTGAGAGGGTGCGTCGTGGCGATGAATCCGGCCCTTCCCAACGGGTTTCACACCCTGACTCCGCGCATTTTCGTCGACGACACGGTCGCCGCCGTCGAGTTCCTCCGCACGGTCTTCGATGCGACCGGTGAGGTACCTCGGCCCACGGCTCGTTCCTAGGCCGGCCGCCGGCGATGCCGTAGCCTGTCTGCCATGCCGATCCGCGTCGTGCTCGAACGAGGCCCGAAGGCGAAGAAGTTCGTCGCGTTCGCGGTCGATTGGCCGGGCTGGAGCCGCGGAGCGAAGACCACCGACGGAGCGTTCGAGACGCTCGCGGCGTACCGCGACCGCTATCGTCCGATCGCCGTCCGGGCGGGCCTCGAGCGCGAGTTCGACAACGCCGGACCGCTCGAAATCGTCGAAGATCGCATCGGCCCGGGATCCACCGACTTCTGGGGCATCTCGTTCGCGCCCAGCTCGCTCGAACAGGATCCGATGGACGCGACCGAGCTTGAGCGCAAACTCATCGTGCTCCAGGCATGCTGGGCGTACTTCGATGACGTCGCGGCGCGGGTTTCGCCGGAGATGCGTAGGGGTCCGCGCGGCGGCGGGCGCGACCGCGACACGATCATCCGTCACACGGTCCGCAACGAGAGTGAGGAGTTCGCGAAGAAGGTCGGTCTGGCGGTACCGGAACGTGCGGCCCTCGAACCCGGCGCCCTCGCACCCTACCGATCGGCGTACCTCCAGGCGATGCGCGCGTTCCAGCGTGGCGAGGTCAACCGGCCGATGCGGTCGTGGTCCTTGGCCTTTCTCGTCCGCCACTCCGCCTTCCACACGATGGACCACGCGTGGGAGATGGAGGACAAGGACCTGTCCGGCGAGGCCGCGAGCTGATCACGGGCCGCCGACCTGCGCGGCGTGCGCTTCGCCATCACGCGATCAGCTGGAACAATCCTTGTGCTCGCCAACGACCTTCACCGACGGTCAAGAAGCGTCGGCGGTAGTTAGACAATCGACGTGGTCCCCAAGCGCGATCCAAGATTCTGGATCAAGCCTCCGACCCGCGTCGGGACGACAGGATTTGAACCTGCGACCCCTTGACCCCCAGTCAAGTGCGCTACCAAGCTGCGCCACGTCCCGATGCCGCGGCCTAGACCGCGACAGCCGCTACAGCGTAGCGCAGGCCGACCGACGGCCGCGCGCGCGTTCGCGGCCGGCCCGTGCCACCACCGCGGCGGAGGCTTGGCGCGTCACGAGCGACGACCAGATCACCACGTACGGCGTACGCGTGCTGACTTTCGCGCGACCTCTTGCCCGACGAGGCATCGGCTGGTATTGATATGTGTCTAACAGGAAGGTTAACTAAATAAAGCGTGGTGAGGGAGCGTGACACGGTGCCGAATGCGCGACGAAGGCGAGCTGCGTGGATTGCAGCGCTGACCGGCCTGCTGGTCACCGGTTCGGTCGGTGTGCCAGTGGTGCTCAAATCCGCCGGTACGGCCGCGACCGCGGCCACGAGCGGCGGCGTGAAGATCGCCTACTTCGATCAGTGGTCGATCTACCAGAACGCGTTTTACCTCAAGAACCTCGACACTGAGGGGATCGCGAGCAAGCTGAACTTCCTGATCTACGACTTCGAGAACATCGATCCGACGAACCTCACCTGCTTCGAAAACACCAAGGCGTCCGACCCGGATCCGGCCGGCGAGAATGACCCGAACGCCGGCGACGGTGCGGGCGACGCGTTCGCCGACTACCAGAAGTCGTTCGACGCGACCACGAGCGTCAGTGGCGTCGCCGACACGTTCAATCAGCCGATCACCGGCAACTTCAACCAGCTCAGGGAGTTGAAGGCGAAGTATCCGAACCTTCACATCCTCTTGTCGCTGGGCGGCTGGACCTACTCGAAATACTTCTCCGACGTCGCCAAGACCGCGGCGAGCCGCCAGAAGCTCGTGAGTTCCTGCATGGACATGTTCATCAAGGGCAACCTGCCGGTGCAGGGCGGGTTCGGGGGAGCCGGCACGGCGGCAGGCATCTTCGACGGCTTCGACATCGACTGGGAGTATCCGGGATCGTCGGGCGGCCACCTGGGCAACCACGTCGACCCGACAAACGATCCGGCCAACTACACCGCGTTGCTTGCTGAATTCCGCAGCGAACTCAGCGCCTACGGCACAGCCAACGGCGGCAAGCGGATGTACCTCACCGCGGCGCTGCCGGCGGGTCAGGACAAGATTCCGTTCATCCAGACCAACCAGATCGGGCAGTACCTCGACTACGGCAACATCATGACGTACGACATGCACGGCGCGTTCGAGTCGACAACGAACCTGCAGGATCCGATCTTCCCGTCGCCGAGCGACCCGACCCACGTCGCACCGGGCACCGAGAAGTACTCGATCGACGCGGCCATGAGAGCGTGGACGACGGGCGATCCGGCGTACGGCATAACGGGCGGCTTCCCGGCCAGCAAGGCGACGATCGGGTTCCCGTTCTACTACCGGGGCTGGACCGGCGTACCGGCCGGCGCGAACCATGGCCTCTACCAGTCGTCGACCGGCGGCTCGCCACCGATGACGCTGTCCGGGAACGTCGCGGGTGTGGCCATGTATAAGGAGATCACGTCGACGCTCACGAACCCGGCCGAGACGTTCTTCGATCCGACGACGCAAGCGGCCTATTGGTACGACGGGACGAACTTCTACACGGGCGACTCGCCACAGTCGATTCAGGCCAAGGCGAACTATCTACATTGTGGCGGTTACGCCGGCGCGATGATGTTCTCGCTTTACGACCTCGATCCGGCCGCGACGTTGTTCAACGACGTGGTGACCGATGTCAATGGTTCCGCCTCAAGCTGTAACGGTCAGCCTACGCCGCCGCCCACCTCGGCACCGCCCACGACCGCACCACCGACAACCGCACCGCCTACGACGCCGCCGCCCACGACCCCGCCACCCGGCGGCTGTACGGCACCGGCCTGGACCGCGGCGGCGATCTTCACCGGCGGCCAGAAGGCATCCGAGAACGGCCACCAATACATGGCAAAATG
>DASQPR010000210.1:0-4504 GCA_035643815.1 Micromonosporaceae bacterium
CGAGAAACCGAATATTTGCCGGCGGTCACCGGCGAGCAGAAGACGCTGATGCTGGTCGAGGGATCGACCGGTGGCGCCGGCCTGCGCGGCCTACAGGGCGAGACGCCGACGCCGTTGGAGATGTCCGTGCTCTACTTCGACACGTCGCACACGCTGCAGGCGTACGACCAGATCACCCTCGGCGGCACGGGCGAATCGCAGGTGACTCTCGACCGGCACCTCATCTCGGCCGACACTCCCCCTACCGCACCGCCACTGCCCGTGCCGAGCACATCCTCCCCCGGCGGCCAGTAGCGAGCCCCACCCATACCGCTACGACGTCAGCCGCGAAATGATCATCTCGCGAACACTCTTCGCGTCGGCCTGATTCTTCGTCGCCTTCATCACCGCACCGATCAGCACGCCGGCCACGTTCAGGTTGCCGTCGCGGACCTTCGCGACCACGTCCGGATTCGCCGCGATCGCGGCATCGATGGCCGCGGTGAGCGCCCCGGTGTCGGACACGACCTCGATTCCGCGCGCCTTCATCACCTCGGTCGGCGTGCCCTCGCCGGCGATCACGCCGTCGAGCACCGTCCGGGCCAGCTTGTCGGTCAACTTGCCGCTGTCGACCAGCTGCTGCAGCTCGGCAACGTCGGCTGGGGTCACGCCGACCGCGGCCAGATCCGTCTCGGCCGCGTTGGCGTGACGAGACAGCTCGCCGAGCCACCACTTGCGGGCCGCCTCCGGCGTGGCGCCGGCCGCGACCGTCTGCTCGATCAGCTCGACCGCGCCGGCATTCGTGGCCGACTGCATGTCGAGGTCGGACAGTCCCCAGTCGCGCTGTAGCCGCCGCCGTCGGTCGCGGGGCAGCTCCGGCAGCGACGCCTTCAACTCCGCGATCCACGCCGGATCGGGTGCGATCGGAACGAGGTCGGGCTCCGGGAAGTAGCGGTAGTCGGTCGCCTCTTCCTTGCTCCGGCCCGACGTCGTCTTGCCGGTGTCCTCGTGGAAGTGCCGGGTCTCCTGGACGATCCGGCCACCCGCGTCGAGCACGCCGGCCTGCCGGATCATCTCGCTGCGTACGGCCCGCTCGACGCTGCGGAGCGAGTTGACGTTCTTCGTCTCCGTACGGGTGCCCCACGGCTCGCCCGGCCGGTTCAGCGACGTGTTCACGTCACACCGCAGCGAACCCTGCTCCATCCGTACGTCGGAGACGCCGAGCGTACGGATCACGTCCCGCAGCTCGGTCACGTACGCCCGGGCGACGAACGGCGCGAGTGCGCCCGTCCCGGGCACCGGCTTCGTGACGACCTCGACCAACGGAATCCCGGCGCGGTTGTAGTCGACGAGCGACTCGGTGGCGCCGTGGATGCGACCGGTCGCGCCGCCGATGTGCAGCGTCTTGCCGGTGTCCTCCTCGAGGTGTACGCGTTCGATGCCGACCCGTACGGTGCGCCCGTCCACATCCACGTCAAGGAATCCGTCGATGCACAGCGGTTCGTCGTACTGGCTGATCTGGAAGTTCTTCGGCATGTCCGGGTAGAAGTAGTTCTTGCGGGCAAACCGCCCCCACGGCGCGATGGAGCAGTTCAGCGCGAGGCCGATCCGAATCGTCGCCTCGATCGCGGCCCGGTTGGCCACCGGCAGCGATCCCGGAAGTCCCAGGCAGACCGGACAGATCTGGGTGTTGGGCTCGGCGCCGAAATCGGTCGGGCAGCCGCAGAACATCTTCGTGTTGGTGCCGAGTTCCACGTGCGTCTCGAGGCCGATGACCGGCTCATACCGCTCGGTGACGTCCTCGTACGTGATCGGCGCGCTCGTCGTACTCACCGTCACAGCCTAATCTGCGCCCCGATGGATCGACGCATCGGTTTCGGGTTGGAACGCCTGCGGCCGGGGAATACCCGCGGTGCTCGTGTGGCATTTGTCGCGCGAGCACCGTCCGGCCGACCAACGCCTGGCCGAGCGGACACATGGCAGGACAAGGAGAGTGGTTGCGATGCCGTTGATGTTTCGAAAGATCGTCCGGCTAGGGCCGTTGCACTTGAACTTCGGCCGACGCGGGATGTCCTCGTGGAGCATCAAGGTCGGCAAGTGGTCGTGGAACTCCCGTACCCGGGCTCAGCGCGTCGACCTTCCGGGCCCGATGTCGTGGAAGAGCAAATCCTCGGCGTCCCGCGACTAACGCTCAGTAACCCCCGGCGCAACGCCCGGCCCCGCTGCGATGTGCGGTGGGGCCGGTCCGCGTCATCAGTAGCCACCGCTGGCAGCCAGAATCAAGCTGCTGAGAGCGCGCCAGATCCGGTGCACCGGCCTCGATCGGAGTGCACACTGTCGGGCATGGATGCATCCGAACTGCACCGGCGGGCGGTGGCCGAATTCGCCGCCCGCGTCGATGGCATCGACTCTGCCGGATCGGGCGCCTGGTCGGCCCAGACGCCGTGCACCGAGTGGACGGTTCGAGCCCTAGTGAATCACCTGACCTACGAAGACAGGTGGACGACGCCGATGCTGGCCGGCGCGACCGTGGCCGAGGTCGGCGACCGGTTCGAGGGCGACCTGCTGCGCGACGACCCGGTCGGCGCATTCGCTACGGCGAGCCGCGAGGCGACCGATGCCGCGGCGCAGACCGATCCGAGCCAGATCGTGCACCTGTCGTTCGGCGACTTTCCCGCCCGCGAGTACCTCTACCAACTCGCCGCCGATCACCTAATCCACGCGTGGGACCTGGCCGCCGCAACCGACGGCGACCGGCAGCTCGATCCCGAGGTCGTCGCCGGCATCGCCGACTGGTATGCCGATCGCGAAGCCGACTACCGTGCCGGCGGGTTCGTCGGCCCCCGCGTCGCCGTGTCCAGCGACGACCCGCAGGATCGGCTGCTCGGCGGGTTCGGTCGCGACCCTGCGTGGCGCTCGCGATAACTCGCGCTCGAGATCTCTTCAGCCGGTACGGAACCTTCAGCCGGTACGGAGCCGCATCGCCGACCACCGGTCGTCGTAGGAGACCATCGCCACCGCGGTGAGCCCGCGCTCGCCGAGGCGTTGATGGAGGATGTCGCGGTTGATGTCCGTACCGACGGACTTTCCGCCCTTGGGATAGACGACCCAAAGCCGCCCACCCGGCCCCACCGCGGCGGCGGCCTTCGCCACCCAGGACTCGACCTCCGCGGCATCGCGCACGAAGACGGCAACCACGTCGACCGGGGTCTCACCCGCCTCGGCCGTCACACTCGCACCATCCGGGAGCGGGTCGAGAGCCTCGATGGCGCCGTCTGGCGCGTTGAAAACCACAGCTTGCCGCCCCGGCTTGAGACCGAGCTTGCCAGCGAGCGGCGCCGGCGAGGTCACGCCGCCGCCAGCGACGGTGGGGTGAGGGATCCGATCACGGTTTCGAGCGCGGCGGCCACCCGATACATCCGGTCGTCGGCGAGCGTTGGCGCCATGATCTGCAGGCCGACCGGCAGCCCCTCGGACAGGCCGCACGGCACCGACACGGCCGGCCCTCCGTAGAGGTTGCTCGGGATGGTGAACAGGTCCGCGAGATACATCTGGTACGGGTCGGTGGTGCGCGAGCCGAACGGGAACGCGACGAACGGCGTGGTCGGCGAGGCCAGCACGTCGGCCTTCTCGAACGCGGCGGTGAAGTCGCGAGTGATGAGCGTGCGGACCTTCTGGGCCTGTCCGTAGTAGGCGTCGTAGTAGCCAGACGACAGCGCGTACGTGCCGAGGATGATCCGCCGTTTGACCTCCGGACCGAAGCCGGCGTCCCGGGTGATCGACATGACCTCTTCGAGCGAGCGCACACCGTCGTCACCCTTGCGGAGGCCGAACCGTACGCCGTCGAAGCGCGCCAGGTTGGACGAGCACTCGCTCGGTGCGATCAAGTAGTAGGCCGGCAGCGCGTACTCGAAGTGTGGGCAGGACACCTCGACGATCTCGGCACCGAGCTTGGCGAACGTGTCGACGGCATCGCGGAACGCGGCCATCACACCGGGCTCCGCGCCCTCGCCGGCGAATTCCTTGACCAGGCCGATGCGTACGCCGGACAGGTCGCCCGAGGCGCCTTGGCGCGCGGCCGCGACGACATCCGGCACTGGAACCGGGATCGACGTCGAGTCGCGGGGATCGTGGCCGGCGACGATCGCGTGGAGCAGCGCGGTGTCCTCCACGGTCCGCGCGCACGGTCCCGGCGTGTCCAAACTGGACGAAAACGCGATGAGGCCGTACCGCGACGTGCCGCCGTACGTCGGTTTCGCGCCGACCGTCCCGGTGACCGCACCGGGCTGGCGGATGGAACCACCGGTGTCCGACCCGATCGCCAGCGGCGCCTCGTACGCGGCCAGCGAGGCCGCCGATCCGCCGCCGGAACCGCCCGGAATCCGCGCGAGATCCCACGGGTTGTGCGTCGGCCCGTACGCCGAATACTCCGTCGACGAGCCCATAGCGAACTCGTCCATGTTTGTCTTGCCGAGGATCACGAGACCGGCGGCGCGCAGCCGCTCAACGATCGTGGCGTCGTACG
>DASQPR010000211.1:0-3187 GCA_035643815.1 Micromonosporaceae bacterium
ACCCGCCGTCGGGCGGATACGCGCTCCGCGGCGGCGCGTACGGGTCATCGTCGTCGTACGAAGTCATTTGTCACCTTGCCGGTCGGGGGCCGCGCTGTAGTCAGTCGCCACCGGGATCGCCTATGTCAAACGCCGCTGGTCGCCCCGGGATACGTCACCTCGGGTCACCGCGACGACGGCCGCGCGACCCAGTTGGCTCGGCGCCGGGGGACGGCGCCGGTGATGTACCTCGAGACGACGTTCCGGTTGGCGGGGGTGCCGCCCGGTGTGACGCCGTTGCCGGAGCCGAGGACGCCGCGGCGGCTGCCGCGTCTTCATCGGCATCCGCTAAACCATCCCGACCCAGCACGTACTGCTCCACGAGGTGGTTCCACCCACAACCGCGGCAGACCTCGACAACGTAGACAGTGAACTCACGCAGCGTCATTGCCAGCGAGGGCAACTCCGCCTGGGAACGCGCTTGTCCAGCCGACGTCTTGAGCTCGTCGCCGTAGATGTAGTTGACGTGGGTGAGATTCTCCCGCCGGCAGATCGGGCACCGGTCCTCGGTCTGGTCGCCGTGGAAACGAGCTGCGCTCTTCAGGTACGGCGAGGCATCGCACACCTCGTACGTACCGACTCGGTTGGAGTACACCTCACGCAGCAAAGCCCGCCGTTGGAGCGAGTAGTCGACAGACTGCCGCTGCGTTCGCATGGCCAAGAGGGTACGCGGTCAATGCCCGTACGGCGACTTCGGTCACCGTCGGTGATCGAGGTCTCCCACGCTGTGGATTGCGCTGGAGTATCGTTTCGTTCTACCGTAGCGATGTATCGCCGCGATACATCGGGGCAACAACAGCAGTTGAACAGCGCGGTGTACACAGACCAACGGAACAACCTGGGGGGAGGAGGCCGCATGCTCGAGCTTGCCATTCTCGGCCTCCTGCACGAGTCCCCGATGCACGGATACGAGCTGCGTAAGCAGTTGAACGCCAAGCTCGGCGCCATCCGCGCGGCGATCTCCTACGGCTCGCTCTACCCGACCCTGCGCCGGTTGCAGACCGACGGCTGGATCACCGAGGAGCCGGGGGCCGAGAGTTCCGATCCGGGCGTCCCGCCGCTGACCACCCGCCGTGGTCGCGTCGTTTACAAGATCACCGCCGAGGGCAAGGAGCGCTTCCAGACGCTGCTGGCCGAGCTGGGCCCGGAGACGTTCGAAGACCTCGGATTCGGCGTGCACTTCGCCTTCTTCGCCCGCACCGACGCCGACACGCGCCTACGCATCCTGGAGGGTCGTCGGCGCCGGATCGAGGAACGTCGGGAAGGCATGCGGCAGTCACTCAGCCGCGCCGCCGAACGTTTGGACGCGTACACCCTGGAATTGCAGAGACATGGACTGGACGCCTGTGAGCGTGAAGTCCGCTGGCTGGAGGAGCTCATCGCCACCGAGCGCTCCGGCCGCCAGCCCGGCGACGGGCAGCCGCCCGGTCAGCCGGGCCGGTCGCCCGCCGATACCGGGCATGAACCCGGCTGATCCGGGTCGCCGGCCGGACACCCATACTTCCGACCGACGTGATTCGCAATATCCCGCTTCCGGACACGCCGGAGCGGCCGTGATGATTGAAGGAGGCACTGCGATGGGCTCCGTTCGCGTTGCCATCGTCGGTGTCGGTAACTGCGCCTCGTCCCTTATCCAGGGCGTGGAGTACTACCGCAACGCCGATCCCAACTCGCGCGTACCGGGTCTCATGCACGTCACCTTCGGCGGCTACCACGTCTCCGACGTGGAGTTCGTCGCGGCGTTCGACGTGGACGCCAAGAAGGTGGGGCATGACCTGTCCGAGGCGATTTTTGCCAGCGAGAACAACACCATCAAGCTCTGTGACGTCCCGCCGACCGGGGTAAATGTCCAGCGCGGCCCGACGCTCGACGGTCTGGGCCAGTACTACAAGGAAATGGTCGACGAGTCCGACGATGTGGTCGTCGACGTCGTCGGCGCGCTCCGCGAGGCCAACGTCGACGTTGTCGTGTCCTACCTGCCGGTCGGCTCCGAACAGGCCGACAAGTTCTACGCGCAGGCCGCGATCGACGCCGGCTGCGGCTTCGTCAACGCACTGCCGGTCTTCATCGCCTCCGACCCGGTCTGGGCGAAGAAGTTCGAGGATGCGGGCCTGCCGATCGTCGGTGACGACATCAAGTCGCAGGTCGGTGCCACGATCGTCCACCGGGCGCTCGCGAAGCTGTTCGAGGACCGCGGTGTCGAGCTGCTGCGCACGTACCAGCTCAACTTCGGCGGCAACATGGACTTCATGAACATGTTGGAGCGCACCCGCCTCGTCTCGAAGAAGATCTCGAAGACCCAGTCGGTCACCTCGCAGATCCCGCACGAGATGGCCCGCAGCGATGTGCACATCGGCCCGTCGGACCACGTGCCGTGGCTCGACGACCGCAAGTGGGCGTACATCCGCATGGAGGGTCGCGCGTTCGGCGACGTGCCGCTGAATGCCGAACTCAAGCTCGAGGTGCACGACTCGCCGAACTCGGCGGGCGTCATCATCGACGCGCTCCGCGCGTGCAAGATCGCGATGGACCGCAAGATCGCCGGACCAATCCTGTCCGCATCGAGCTACTTCATGAAGTCGCCGCCGGTGCAGTACGCCGACCACGACGCGCACGCCTCCGTCGAGGCGTTCATCAAGGGCGAGATCGAGCGCTAAGCGTTCGTCCTCGTTTGCGACACGAAAGGGCACCTCCGCTGGCCGGGCGGAGGTGCCCTTCGTCATCTGTTGGTCATTGGCTCATTGGAAATCCCGCTCGACTCGCACGCGCGCCTCGAGCTGCAGAAGGAAGCGCTTGCGATCGAGGCCGCCGCCGAAGCCGACGAGCTTGCCGCCCGCCCCAACGACGCGGTGGCACGGCACGATGATCGGGACGGGGTTGCGGTTGCAGGCCACGCCGACCGCGCGCGCCGCGTCCTTGTCGCCCACCGTCTTGGCGATATCGCCGTACGTCGCCATGTCCGCGTAGCCGATCTCGGCGATCGCCTTCCACACCGCTTGCTCGAAATCCGACCCCCCGGGTACGGCGAGCGGCAGGTCGAAGTCGGTCAGCTCGCCGGCGAAGTAGGCGTCGAACTGCTGTCGCGCCCGTTCGAGTACGGCGCCGCGACTCGTCGCAATCGGATGCCGGCCGACACCGCCGAAATGGA
>DASQPR010000212.1:0-4069 GCA_035643815.1 Micromonosporaceae bacterium
AGGCGACGAGCCGTACGGCGCCGGGCAGCGTGGCCAGCATGATGAGGCCGGCGATCGTGTAGAGGACAACCCGGTTCGCGTGCGTGTTCGCGAGGCCGAGCGCGCGGAACGGTCCGTAGTTGCCGGGCCCGTACGGGATCGACCAGTCCCAGAAGATCGAGCTGACGCCCGCGAGGCCAATCGACCACCACACGACGGTCACGACGAACGCGACGAGCGCGAAGGGCAGGTCGACGATCCCGGCCACGAGATCGAGCCACGACTGCGAGTCGCGGATCGGGGTGAACACCCGGCGCCAGCCGCGGCCCGGCTGCGACTTCTGGTACTGCGGGCGCGGTGTCGGGCGATGAAGCACGTTGGCGAGGCTCACCCGGTGGAGGTCGGCCAGGCCGCGAGCCATGAGCAGCGTGCCGGCCAGCACCGGAATGCCGAGCGTGGTGACCATCAACCCGGCCGACAGCACCACGCCGGTGATCATGATGCTGAACGAGATGATCGCGAGCGGCAGGCCGATGAGCAGTGTGTATGTGGTGTCGACGAGGAGTTGGTGCACGACGCGACCGATCCACGTCCGTGCCGGGGGCGGCGGGCCGGGCGCGACCTGCGGCACGCCCGACGGCGTCGCCGCGGGTGCCGGTTGGTTCGTCCAGGTAGTCATGTCAACGACCCTAGGTGGGGGTGGTGCGGAAAAGGATCCGGAAGCCTGCCGGATCAACGGTACGGCTAGCCATACCGTGATGTCGCCGCCGTTGCCACGCACCGCGCGACAGGATTCGCAGACCGCTTGGGGGCGCGTAGATTCGCGAAAGTGGCGTTATTAGTCGCTTTTGGGCGATACTGACCGAGTGGACGGCGGGCGCGCGTTCGGCGGGCGTCCCGTGGATGTCGACCAGGCACCTACCCGGCACGGTCGGCGACGTTCGTGCCGCACGTCACAAGGCATGTGACGGACGGGAACGACCGGCGACACGCCTTCAAGATCGCGATTTGTGCACGCCTTCACAAGCGCCTACGCTGTCAATGCGGCGCGCTAGACGGTGGCACGGAACGTGACAAGCGCATCGCCGTTCGGAGGGCCGGCAACGGCCGCGACCAACTCGATATCGAACAGGGCTTACCCGCCCGGTGCGGGTGGTCCGGCAAGCGGCACGGAGTCAGATTGAGTCAGCAGCGCAGTGGTACGCCTGGCGGCGAGCCGTATCGATCGGGACGTCTGGGCACGACGCCCGAGACCCCCACTGGTCCGGATGCACCGTCGGCGCCGCTACCCACGGCCGGATTCCCGGACCTGCCCGAAGCGACCGTTGCGCGCCTGCCGGAATACCTGCGTGCGCTGCATAACCTGGCCGACGGCGGTCACGACACGGTGTCCAGCGAGGGCCTCGCGACGGTCGCCGGTGTCAACTCGGCCAAGCTGCGCAAGGACCTCTCGCACCTCGGGTCGTACGGCACTCGCGGCGTCGGCTATGACGTCGCGCTCCTGATCGAGCAGATCGAAACCGTGCTCGGGCTGAACCATTCTCGTGCGGTCGCCCTCGTCGGCGTCGGTAATCTCGGCCACGCGCTGGCGGGCTATGCCGGGTTCGTGAGCCGGGGATTCCGCATCGCGGCGTTGTTCGATGCGGATCCCACCCGGATCGGCGAGTCGATCAATGGCCTGCCCGTGCACCACGTGTCGGAGCTGGCCGACGTCGTCGCGACCGAGTCGATCTCGATCGCGGTGGTCGCTACGCCCGCCTCCGCCGCACAATTGGTCGTCGACGAACTCGTCAGCTGCGGTGTCACCAGCATCCTGAACTTCGCGCCCTGCGTGCTGTCGGTGCCGGACGGGGTCGACGTACGCAAGGTGGATCTCGCCATCGAGTTGCAGATCCTGTCGTTCCACGAGCACAGAAAGGCGTCGCTGACGGCGCTCCCTTCCCTCGCCGCCGCGGCTCATCCGGATTCGGAGGCGGTAGCCACGTGAACCTGCTGGTCGTCGGTGTGTCGTACCGGACCGCGAACGTCACGCTTCTCGAGCGCCTCGCCGCCGCCCCGTCCGACGTACCGAATCTGCTGACCGATCTGCTGAGCCAGACGTACGTCAACGAGGCGATGGTCCTGTCGACCTGCAATCGGGTCGAGGTCTACGCCGGAGTGACGGCGTTCCATGGCGGCCTTGCTGACATTGCCGCGGTCCTCGCCGCCCGCGCCGGCTGCGAACCGGCCGACCTCGCCCCGCACCTCTACGTACATTTCGAGGCCGACGCCGCCCGGCACGCGTTTCGGGTCGCCACCGGACTCGACTCGATGGTCGTCGGCGAGGCGCAGATTCTCGGCCAACTCCGCGACGCGTACGCCGTCGCGACCGAACGCGACACGGCCGGCCGGCTCATCCACGACCTCATGCAGCAGGCCCTGCGCGTGGGCAAGCGAGCGCACGCGGAAACCGGCATCGACCGGGCCGGACAGAACGTGGTGACCGCCGCCCTCACGGTGGCCGGCGAACACCTCGACGGCGTCCGCGGACGGAGCGTGCTGGTGGTGGGGGCCGGTTCGATGGGTGCGCTCGCACTGGCCACCCTGCGTCGCGGTGCGGCCGGCCAGTTGTACGTGACCAACCGCGACGGCGCGCGGGCGCAGCGGCTAGCCGATCTTCACGGCGCGATTGCGGTGCCGTTCGCATCGCTGTCCGAAACCATCGCCCGCGTAGACCTGGTCATCAGTGCGACCGCCGCGACCGGTCACGTGATCACTCCGGCGCACGTGAACGTACCAGTAGTGATTCTCGATCTGGCCGTGCCGCGCGACGTCGACCCGGCGGTCGTCCATCTGCCCGGCGTGACCGTCATCGACATGGATCTGCTCGCGGGCGCGGCCAGCGGTGGCAGCAGTGCCGCCTTCGGCGTCGCGGACGACGCGGCTGCGGTCGAGGCGATCGTGGCCAGCGAGATCGAGGCGTACCGCATCGTGCGCCGTGGTGTGGACGTCGCGCCGACCGTCGCCGCGCTGCGGGCCCGGGCCGAGGACGTGGTAGCGGCCGAGCTGGCGCGGTTGCGCGGGCGGCGGCCTGAGCTGACGGACGAGGAACGCGCCGACGTCGCGCTGACCGTGCACCGGGTCGTGCAGCGGTTGTTGCATCAGCCGACCGTGCGGGTGCGGGAGCTCGCAGCCGAACCGGGCGGAGATCACTACGCCCAGGTGTTGCGCGAGCTGTTCGGCCTCGATGTCGTGCCGGCGGCCGAAACGGTGGCCGACGTGCCGGCCGACGTTTATCCCCGCGACACCGAGTACCCGCGGGACATCGATGACGGCGGTGAGCGCGCATGACGCTTCGCCTCGGCACTCGCGCCAGCGCGCTCGCACTAGCGCAGAGCGGGCTCATCGCTGCGGCCGTGCGCCGGCTGACCGGCCTCGACGTCGAGCTCGTCGAGATCGTCACGTCCGGCGACCGGTCGAAGCAGCCGGTTGCCCAACTCGGTGTTGGCGTATTCGTCTCGGCCCTGCGGGACGCGCTGTCGGCGAAGGAGATCGACATCGCGGTCCACTCGTACAAGGACCTGCCGACGGCACCCGCCGACGGGCTCGTGATCGCGGCGATCCCGGAACGGGAGGACCCACGCGACGCGCTCGTCGCCCGCGACGGCCTGACCCTGGCCGAATTGCCGGCCGGCGCTAGCATCGGCACCGGCGCGGTACGCCGCATCGCGCAACTCAACGCGCTCGGCCTGCCGATCGAGACAGTGCCGATCCGCGGCAATGTCGACACGAGGCTGGCCAAGGTCACTCGCGGCGAGCTGGACGCGGTCGTACTCGCTCGCGCCGGACTCACCCGGCTCGGCCGGGCCGGCGAGATCACCGAGATCATTGACCCGTCGATCATGCTGCCGGCACCGGCGCAAGGCGCACTCGCGGTGGAGTGCCGCGGCGAGGATTATGACTTGCTCGAAGTGCTGGCTAAGCTCGATCATCCGGAGACCAGGGCGGCGGTGGTCGCCGAGCGCGCGCTGCTCGCGACGCTCGAGGCGGGCTGCTCGGCACCGGTCGCCGGACTCGCCGATGTTGTGCTACCCGGTTTGGTTGATGCCGG
>DASQPR010000213.1:0-4825 GCA_035643815.1 Micromonosporaceae bacterium
CAACACCAGGATCGGCGAGGCTTCAGCCATGCCCCACACGGTACGGCCCGTCGACGAACGTTGTCTGGTTCACCGGCCGACCTCGTGGGTAGCTGCTTGACTGGGCCGTGGCGGCGGTATGCAGACAACGACCGGAGGTGAGGCGGCATGACCGCGACGATGTCGGATGCGTACGCGATGTGGGCGGTCGAGGGTGAGCCGCTCAGCCCAGACGAGCTGGCCCGCATGGACGCGCATTGGCGGGCGGCGAACTACCTGTCGGTCGGGCAGATCTACCTGATGGGCAACCCACTGCTACACGACGACCTGGATCCGTCCGATATCAAGCCGCGACTGCTCGGGCACTGGGGCACCACGCCCGGCCTGAATATCCTCTACACGCATCTGTCCCGCATCATCGCGAACCGCGGTCAACAGGTCATTTACCTCGCCGGTCCCGGTCACGGTGGTCCGGGCCTGGTGGCCAACGCGTGGCTCGACGGGACGTACAGCGAAATCTATCCGCGGATATCTCGCGACGAGCGCGGCATGCAACGCCTGTTCACCCAGTTCTCGTTCCCCGGCGGCATCCCGTCACATGTCGCGCCGGAGACGCCCGGCTCCATCCACGAAGGCGGCGAACTGGGGTATTCATTGGCGCACGCGTACGGGGCCGTGCTGGACAACCCGGACCTCGTCGCGGCCTGCGTGATCGGTGACGGCGAAGCCGAGACCGGGCCACTGGCCACGTCGTGGCACATCAACAAGCTGCTCGACCCGACCGGCGACGGCGCCGTCCTGCCGATCCTGCACCTCAACGGCTACAAGATCGCCAACCCGACGGTGCTCGCGCGCATCGGCGACGACGAGCTCGCAGCGCTGCTTTATGGGTACGGGTACGTCCCGTACCTGGTGGAGGGCGACGATCCGGCCGCCGTACATCAACGGCTGGCGGCGACCTTGGACGTCGTCTTCGACGAGATCGCGGAGATCCAGCGACAGGCCCGGGTTGACGGTGTCACCGATCGTCCACGTTGGCCGATGATCGTGCTGCGCACGCCGAAGGGCTGGACCGGCCCCAAGGTCGTGGATGGCAAGCCGGTCGAGGGCACGTGGCGGGCCCATCAGGTGCCGCTGACGGCCGCTCGCGACGACGCCAAACACCTGGAGCAGCTGACCGAGTGGATGCGCTCCTACCGGCCGGAGGAATTGTTCGATCCGACCGGTGCACCCCGAGCCGACGTCACCGGCTGGCTGCCGACCGGCGAACTGCGGATGAGCGCAAACCCGAACACGAACGGCGGCCGCCACCCACGCGAACTGGAGCTGCCCGATTTCCGTACGCACGCCGTCCCGGCCGGAACCAACGCCGAGGCGACCCGGGTGCTCGGCCGGTGGCTGCGCGATGTGATGGCGGCGAACGCGGCGCACCGTAACTTCCGGATCGTCGGACCGGACGAGACCGCCTCGAACCGGCTGGACGACGTCTACGCCGTGACCGGCAAGGCGTGGCAGGCCGAGGTGCTGGCCGTCGACGAACACCTCGACCCGCACGGTCGGGTGATGGAGATCCTCTCCGAACACATCTGCGAGGGACTGCTCGAGGGATATCTGCTGACCGGCCGGCATGGCCTGTTCAACTGCTACGAGGCGTTCGTCCACATCGTCGACTCGATGTTCAACCAGCACGCAAAATGGCTGAAGGTTACCCGGCACCTGGACTGGCGGCGACCGATCCCGTCGCTCAACTATCTGCTGTCATCGCACGTGTGGCGCCAGGACCACAACGGCTTCTCGCATCAGGACCCGGGCTTCATCGACCACGTCGTGACGAAGAAGGCCGAAGTCGTGCGCGTCTACCTACCGCCGGATGCGAACACCCTCCTGTCGACCATGGATCACTGCCTCCGCAGCCGCAACTACGTCAACGTGGTCGTCGCCGGTAAGAACGACGCGCCGACTTGGCTCGGCATCGCGGAGGCCGAGCGGCATTGCGCCCGCGGCCTGGGCATCTGGGAATGGGCCGGCAACGACGGCGGCGAGCCGGATGTCGTGCTGGCATGCGCCGGCGACGTACCGACGATGGAGGTTCTTGCCGCTGCGGACCTCCTCCGCAGTGAGCTGCCCGAGCTTCGCGTGCGCGTGGTCAATGTCGTAGATCTGATGCGCCTGGAGCCCGCCGGCGAGCATCCACACGGCCTACCCGACCCGGAGTTCGATGCGATCTTCACGACGGACCGGCCGGTCGTCTTCGCCTATCACGGATATCCGTCGCTGATCCATCGGCTGACGTACCGCCGCGCCGGGCACGACAACTTCCATGTCCGTGGCTACAACGAGGAAGGCAGCACCACGACGCCGTTTGACATGCTGGTTCGCAACAACATGGACCGCTTCCATCTCGTGGTCGACGTCATCGACCGGGTTCCGGGACTAGCCCGCAAGGCGGCCATGCTGCGGCAGAGGATGGTCGACAAGCTCGCCGACCACCACGCGTACGTGCGCGAATCCGGCGAGGACCTGCCCGAGGTTCGCGACTGGGTCTGGCCCGGTCGCTGACGAGATCGACAGCCTGGCAAGGTTGGTCGTGGCGACGGCCGCCCGCCGCGGCGGCTACGACGGCGACGGCAACGACGGCAACGACGGCGACGGCAACGACCGCGACGGCAACGGCCGGCGAGAGCATCGACGGCATCCGCGAGAGCGAGGAGCTCTGAGCGCACCGACATGACGACATACCTCGATCCGGTTGCGCTCGATGACGGCGGCCTCGGCGCCCGCAGCGTAGACGTCCTGCTCGCCGGCCAGGACGGCTCCGGTGCTTTTCTCGCCAGCCCGACGTTCCCCGTCTATCGCTTCGCGTGGCTGCGCGACGGCTCGTTCTGCGCGCGGGCGCTGGACACCGTCGGGCGGGCCGACCGGTCAGCGTCCTTCCATCGGTGGGTCGAGCGGACCGTCCTCGCCCATCGTGAGCGGGCCGAGGCCGGGATCGCGGAGCTGACGGCGGGCCGGATGCCGGCGCCGGAGGACATCTTGCCGGCGCGATTCGTGGTCGACGGCCGGCGCGAAGTCCCCGGCGAGGTGCTCGGTGAGGTCTGGCCGAACTACCAGCTCGACGGCTACGGCACGTGGCTTTTCGAATTGGCCAGCCATGAGCGAGTCATAGCCGCCGATGAACGCGCCCTGGCTAGCGATCGGAGGTCGGCGGCGGGTGGGCCGGGTCGTCCGGCCTTCGATCGGGTCGCCGTCGCCCTCGTCGCCGACTACCTCGCGGCCGCGTGGCGGACGGATTGCTACGACTGCTGGGAGGAGTTCGGCGACGGCCAGCACGCTGGCACGTACGCCGCGGTCGCCGCCGGACTCGCGGCCGCGGCCGACCTACTGGACGAGCCGCACTATGCCAGCGTCGCCGATGAGGTACGTACAGCGCTGCGCGACACGTTCGTCCGTGACGGGCGGCTGCGTAAGGGAGACAAGGACGACCGGGTCGATGCGAGCCTGCTGTGGTGCACGGTGCCGTTTGATCTGTTCGCGCCGGACGATCCGGTCATGCGGGCCACCGCCGACGCCGTGCGCACCGATCTGTGCGGGCACACCGGCGGCATCTACCGCTACGTCGGCGACACGTATTACGGCGGCGGCGAATGGATCCTGCTGACCGCGTGGCTCGGCTGGTACGACGCGGTCACCGGCAACACCGACGGCGTACGGGCCGCCCGGGAATGGATCCGTCGCGCCGCCACGACGACACTCGACCTGCCCGAGCAGACCACCGACGGCGTGCAGGATCCCGCCATGGTGGAGTCCTGGGTAAAACGGTGGGGTGCGGTCGCGACGCCGCTGCTGTGGTCACACGCGATGTACCTGATCATGTCGGCGGCGCAAAAGCGCGCGTGAGGGCTCAAGCGGGCGTGCGATCCTGCATCTCCCATGCGTGATCGAGCACGTGCCATGCGATCCGCCGGGCCGCATACGCGGGTGGCCACATGCCGTGCGGCACCTCACCGCCGGGCCAGGGTCGGCTCAACGCCGCGATGATGTCGGCGCGCAGTGCCGCGATCGCGGCGGTGTCCCCGAGGTCGGGCCGCCGGTGCTTGACCCCGATCTTCCGTGCGTACGACGCCTCGGCACCGACGACGTGATCGGCCATCTTGTCGCGATCGCGGCCGCCCCCGCGCGGTCCCTTGGTCAACTCGGCCGGTGTGGCCTTGACGATGTCGGCGAACTCGTCCCAGGCGGCCGTCACGAGTGCGGCGAGCCGTCGGGCGGGCGCCGCGGTCAGTTTGGCGCGATCGGCGGCGGCGGCATGGTCGAGCACACCGAAATCGGTCGAGGTGTTGCCGGCGATCCGCTCGACGACGGTGAACACGTCGGTCGGGGCGGCCAATCCGGCCCGTTTGACGACCGGCACGTATCGTGGCAGATAACTCGCGAGCGCGTCGAGCGCCTGCTCCTCGTCCTTGCCCGACCGCGACCAGCCGGGCCAGTCGAGCGCCGCCGCGAACACTTTCTTCTTGCCGACTTCGAGGTAGACGTCGGTGCTCTGGGGTGTGGTCACCGCCTCATCCTCACGCATATGACCGACAGGATCGACCGGGCTACGGTCGAGGAATGCGCATCCTGTTGATCTCGGGCAGCACCCGTTCCGCGTCGACGAACTCGGCCGCATTGCGAGCGATGCACGAACACCGGCCCACCGGCCTCGATACCGTCTGGTACGAGGAGCTCGCCGGTCTCGCGAGCCTGCCCGCGTTCAATCCGGACGACGAGGACGACGTTCCGCCGGCGGTGGCAATCCTGCGGACCGCGATCGATGCCGCCGACGCCGTGCTGTTCTGCACGCCCG
>DASQPR010000214.1:0-4214 GCA_035643815.1 Micromonosporaceae bacterium
ACTACGCCTTCGTGCGCACGTCCGGCTACCTGTCCGGCCCGAATGACGTCTACGTCTCGATGGCACAGATCAAGCGCTACGGACTGCGTCGCGGCGATGCCGTCACGGGTGCCGTCCGGACCGTACGCGAGGGTGGCGACGGACGCCGGGACAAGTACAACCCGCTGGTCCGACTCGACTCGATCAACGGTATGGACGTCGAGGAGTCGCGTCGCCGGCCGGAGTTCTACAAGCTCACGCCGCTCTACCCGCAGGACCGTCTGCGCTTGGAGACCGAGGCCAACGTCCTCACCACCCGCGTCATCGACCTGGTGATGCCGATCGGTAAGGGCCAGCGTGCCCTGATCGTGTCCCCGCCGAAGGCCGGCAAGACGATGGTGTTGCAGTCGATCGCCAACGCGATCACCCGCAACAACCCGGAATGCCACCTGATGGTCGTGCTCGTCGACGAGCGGCCAGAAGAGGTCACCGACATGCAGCGGTCGGTGAAGGGCGAGGTCATCGCGTCCACGTTCGACCGTCCGCCGTCCGATCACACCACGGTCGCCGAGTTGTCGATCGAGCGGGCCAAGCGACTGGTCGAGCTCGGCCATGACGTCGTGGTTCTGCTGGACTCGATCACGCGGCTCGGGCGTGCGTACAACAACGCTTCGCCCGCATCCGGCCGGATCCTGTCCGGTGGTATCGACTCGACCGCGCTCTACCCACCGAAGCGCTTCCTTGGCGCAGCGCGCAACATCGAGCACGGCGGCTCGCTTACCATCATCGCCACGGCGCTGGTGGAGACCGGCTCGACCGGTGACACGGTGATCTTCGAAGAGTTCAAGGGCACCGGCAACGCCGAGCTCAAGCTCGACCGGAAGATCGCGGACAAGCGGGTTTGGCCGGCGATCGACATCGATCCGTCCAGTACACGTAAGGAAGAGATCCTGCTGGCTCCGGATGAGTTGGCGATCGTGCTCAAGCTGCGCAAGGTGCTGCACGCGCTCGATTCACAGCAGGCGATCGAACTGCTGCTCGACCGGCTGAAGAAGACGCGGACGAACATCGAATTCCTGATGCAGATCGCGCAGTCGACGCCGGGCGAGTAAGCCCGCACCGACACCGCCGACGCGTAGCGCAGCCGCGAGGCGGCACGGCACGCTGATGGGTCGCTCTCTCACCGAGAGCGGCCCATCGCCGTCTTCGCCGCAGTGTGCGTGGCCGGGGACGCCGTTGCCGCGGTGGGAGCTGGCCCGAACCAGGCCTAGAAATCTCCGTCGGCGACCTGGAACACCGTGAGTCCGAGCGATCGCCACATCCGTACCACCTGAGCTCGGTCGTCGAACACGCCGGTGATCTGAAAGCGGTGCCGGATCTCGCGTTCGAAGATCTCCGCCTTGACCACGGAATCCCGGCGGGTGTCGCCGGTGCGCCGCATGAACAACGCCTCGTACGGCACATCGACATGACGCTTCAGCCACGTCTCGGTGGCGGCGCGGCCATTGTCGGTGCGACCGGTGCAGTAGACGATCTGGTGCCCGAATGCGTGCATGGCACGCACAGCGGTGATGACGGCCCAGTTCGGTCGGTCGTCGCCGACCCGCCCCATATCCCACGGATCACGGCCGTCCAGCAAGGCGACCGTGCCGTCGATATCGACCAGGATCGCCTCCGGTAATCCCGGCCGCGGCCGGTAGATCCGCGGTGAGCTGCCATCGTCGGTGATGCCGGCCGAATGCCGCGTGGAGCGGGGGATCGGCAGCGGACTTGATCGGTCCGCGAGATAACGCTGGTACATGTCGCGGATGACCTGCTCGCCGACCCGATCGTCGGGCGATCGGAGCCGGTCGCGCTCAACGCACACTTCCACCGGTACGTCGGTGAAATCCTGTACGACGAACTCGGCGTGGCAGTCGGCGGCCAGATCCACGAGGTCGCGGACCACTCGGGACCGCAGATTCGTGTCGTCGCAGATGACGTCGACGCCGGACCGGAGCAGCGCGGCGATCGCTGCGTGTTCGGCCAGGGTGACCTGTCGTTCGGCCCATCCGGCGCCGCTGAAGCCGTCGTGCATCGTCCGGCGCAGATCGTCCCGGTTGATGCGGGCGGCGCGGAAGGCCACCGTACGAAGTTGTTCGCGCGCCCACGTCGACTTTCCGGACGCGGGCAAGCCGCGAGTGATCGTGAGCGTGGGCATGTCCGGCAATGACCTCCGGGCACCATTGTCCCGGACGCCGCCTACGACGCGCCGACGCGCCAGCAAGCCGGGGGCGTGCCCGTCGCCGCCCGGCGACCGCCCAAGTTCCGTACAAATGCCGGCCGCGTGCCCGGCGCCGTGCGGACCTCCGACCTAGATATGACAGTATGTCGGGTTCGAGACGCCCGGAGTCACGGATGTGGTCCGATTCGCGACGGTAGCGGCCGGCATGGCACACTGATGGCCGGATAGGGGTCGCGGCGGGAATGTCATCCGCCCGATCCGTGTTCTTGTCGGCGTGCCGCGAGGCATGCTCCGCCGCCCGGCAACCGCCGGCCCGGCGTCCGGTTCCGGTTCCCGTCACTCATACCGCGCGTTTACACCAGCGCGGGACGACCCGGCGACCACATGGAGAGGACCAGCACTCATGAAGCAAGGCATTCACCCGCAGTACGTCGACACGACGGTGACCTGCTCCTGCGGCAACACCTTCCAGACTCGGAGCACCGCGAAGAACGGCCAGATCCACGCCGAGTCCTGCAGCGCGTGCCACCCGTTCTACACCGGCAAGCAGCGTGTCCTCGACACCGCTGGGCGCGTCGCGAAGTTCCAGCAGAAGTACGCGAAGGTCCAGGCCAAGTCCGGCAAGTAGCGACTCGAGCGGCGTTCGCCCGGCCATGAGCCGGGTGGGCGCCGCTTTCGCATGCATTGATCTTGGTATCACCCATCACAGTCGGGACGCCCAGCCATGAGCACCACCGAGACCGAAGGCGGCCGGCTCGCCGACCTGCTCACCGAATACGCCGAGCTCGAGGCGCGCCTGGCCGATCCCGCGATCCATGCTGACCAGAACGCGGCCCGCAAGGTCGGCCGGCGCTTCGCCGAGCTGACGCCGATCCACAAGACGGCCGGCGAACTGGCCGAGGCCAGAGCCGACCTGGAAGCGGCCCGCGAGCTCGCGGCCGAAGATCCGGCGTTCGCGGTCGAAGCCGATGCGCTCGCCGACGCGTTGCCGCCGATCGAGGAGCGCCTGGCCGAGTTACTCGCACCGCGGGATCCGGACGACGCCAAGGATCTGATCCTGGAGGTCAAGGCGGGCGAGGGCGGCGAGGAGTCGGCGTTGTTCGCGGGCGACCTGGTCCGGATGTACACGAGGTACGCGGAGCGGCGGGGCTGGACGACCGAGGTGCTCGACGCCCAAGAGTCGGATCTCGGCGGCTACAAGGACATCGCGATCGCAATCAAGACCAAGGGCCTGCCCGAGGGCGGGTACGGCGTCTGGTCGCGGCTCAAGTGGGAGGGCGGCGTACATCGGGTCCAGCGGGTGCCGGCCACCGAATCGCAGGGCCGGATCCACACGTCGGCAGTCGGGGTGCTGGTGACGCCCGAGTCGGAGGACACCGAGGTCTCGATCGACGAGAAGGATCTGCGTGTCGACGTGTTCCGCTCGTCCGGGCCTGGTGGCCAGAGCGTCAACACGACCGACTCGGCCGTACGCATCACGCACCTACCCACTGGCATCGTGGTCTCGTGCCAGAACGAGCGCTCGCAGCTGCAGAACAAGGACCGCGCCATGCGACTGCTGCGGGCCAAGCTCGCCGCCCTGTACGAGGAGCAGGCCGCGGCGGCCGCGTCGGATGCCCGGAAGGCCCAGGTACGGACGGTCGATCGCTCGGAGCGCATCCGTACGTACAACTTCCCGCAGAATCGTGTCTCAGATCACCGAATTGGTTACACGGCGCACAATCTCGACCTCGTGCTCGCCGGAGATCTCGACGGCGTCATCGATGCCCTGGTGGAGGCCGATCGCGCGGCCCGGCTGGCCGGCGAGGTCCATTTGTCGCGCCGGTAAAACAGCAGGTCACGACAATTTCTACACTCCGTGACGGACATGACATGATGGCGTAACACTCGACTTGCACCATTGGTCCAACGTCGAAGAGTTCAAGACTTGTTCAGGAGCCCGTCATGGCTGCAACACCGGTGAGCGATGCCGGCACCACACGCACGCTGGACATCACCGCGGCGCCGCGGG
>DASQPR010000215.1:0-2377 GCA_035643815.1 Micromonosporaceae bacterium
CACCGAGTGGGCGCCCCTCGATCCGCTCGCCGCGTCGTACGCCGGCATCGACGGATACGACCACCTGCTCACCGACGTCTCGCCGGCCGGGTACGCGGCGCTGGCCGACCTGGATCGCCGTACGCTCGCGACGCTCGACAACGCGACTCCGGCCACCGAACGCGAACGCGTCGCGAAGGAGGCCATGCAAGAGCGGCTCGGGCTGGCCGTGGAGCGCTACGACGCCGGCGAAACGACGAGCGAGCTGAACGTCATCTCCAGCGCGCTGCACAACATGCGGTCATCCTTCGACCTCATGCCGCTCGCCGGCGAGGACGCCGCGGCCAACATCGCCGCCCGGCTGAGTGCCATGCCCGAGGCGGTGAAGCAGTTCAAGCAGACGCTGCGTGAGGCCGCGGTCGCCGGCCACGTTGCCTCCCGGCATCAGATGCTCGAGATCGCCAAACAGTGCGACGTCTGGTGCGATCCGGCCGGTGACAACTTCTACCCCGGGCTCGTGCAGCGGACCAAGGCCGCTGGACCGGTCTCCGATGCGCTGGGCGCCGATCTCGACCGCGGTGCGGTCGCGGGGCGCGACGCGACGCTGGACTTCGCGGCGTTCCTCCGCAACGAGCTCTCCGCGAAGGGCGCCGACAAGGACGCCGTCGGCCGGGATCGCTACGCCCTCGCGTCCCGGTTCTTTCTCGGCGCCAAGGTCGACCTCGACGAGACGTACGCCTGGGGCTTCGCCGAGTTGGCCCGGCTCGAATCCGAGATGCGCAACGTGGCAAACCAGATCGTGCCGGGCGCCACCATCGACGAAGCGGTCGCCGCGCTCGACGCCGAGCCGGCCCGCAACATCGTCGGCAAAGAGGCGTTCCGCGACTGGATGCAGCAGCTTGCCGACCAGGCGATCGCGGATCTCAACGGCACCCACTTCGACATTCCGGAGCAGGTACGGCGGATCGAATGCATGCTCGCGCCGACGTCGGACGGCGGCATCTACTACACGGGCCCGAACGAAGACTTCACACGTCCGGGCCGGATGTGGTGGGCGGTACCGGCCGGCATCAACGAGTTCTCCACCTGGCGCGAGGTGACGACCGTCTATCACGAGGGCGCGCCGGGCCATCATCTTCAGGTCGCGCAGACGGCCGTACGGGCCGAGTTGCTCAACCGCTGGCAGCGGCTGCTGTCCTGGGTCTCCGGCCACGGCGAGGGGTGGGCGCTCTACTCAGAACGCCTGATGGACGAGCTCGGCTACCTCGAGGACCCCGGCAACAAGCTCGGGATGCTTGATGGGCAGGCGTTTCGAGCCACGCGCGTCATCGTCGACCTCGGCATGCATCTAGAGCTCGAGATCCCGAAGGACAACCCGTTCGGCTGGCGTCCCGGCGAGCGCTGGACGCCCGAGCTCGGTTGGGAGTTCCTACGGGCGCATTGCCGCATCCCGGACGAGAACCTTCGTTTCGAACTCAACCGGTATCTAGGTTGGCCGGGTCAGGCGCCGTCCTACAAGGTCGGTGAGCGGATCTGGATGCAGGCTCGCGAAGACGCCAAGGCCCGCAAGGGATCCGACTTCGACCTCAAGGCGTTCCACCTGGCCGCGCTGAACCTCGGTTCGCTCGGCCTCGATCCGCTGAAGGCGGCGCTCGACCGGCTGTAGTACATCTCCCCGAGGCTCAGGTGGCTGGCCGGCGTCGGCCCGGCGGAAGTCGAGCGGCGCCGGCCACCGCTGCCCCCACTCAGCGGCCCGATCGGTGTTCAATGACCGGATGCAGCCCGACGACGCACCCGAACCCCCGGCGGTGCGCGGCCGGCCGCATGACCTCCGGGGCTATCCGGTGCCGGCGATCACGCCCTGGCGCGACGGTGCGCCGATGTTCGCCGCGACAAGCGTGGCCCGCACGCTGATCTGCGCGGTCGAACGGCGCTGCTCGATCTGTGGCACACCGTTGGGCACCGATACCGTGTGGCGGGTCGTCGCGGCCGAAGAGGCAGCCGCGATGGCCGAAGCCCTTGCCGCCGAGCAGACGTACGGAAACCGGGCCGGTACGGCCGAAGCCCCGGGTCACCTCGCGTGCATGTTGTACGCAGCGATGGTCTGTCCGTATCTCGCGCGCCCGAATGCCCGCCGTGGCAGCGACGTACGGATCGGCGACTTCACGGCCGCGCGGGGAGCCGCTCGGGGCGAACTCGACGGGATCGGTGGCGCCGTCGCCGGCTTCGAGACGTACGAGTTCGAGGTCGCCGATCAGGTCACGTTCCGGTTCTCCGGGCTCGTGGCCGTCCGGACCCACCGTTTCGGGGCCGAACACCTTCCGGAACTGCGCGACTCGCTCCTCGCCGCCGACGTACGGGTTCTGACGCCGTACGACGATCCGCCGTACCTGATGGC
>DASQPR010000216.1:0-7207 GCA_035643815.1 Micromonosporaceae bacterium
GGCCCAGATCCGCCTGCGCGGCCGGAACGTTCTGTGGGCGCCGTACTGGATCGAGCAGCAGGCGCGGATCCGGGCGACGCTCGGGGATCGGATTTTCGACGACGTGTACGGCCAGGGCACTGCTCTGACCCTCGATGAGGCGGTAGCGGTCGCGCTCTCCGTCGACCATCCGGACCTCGCCGCTGGCTCGGGCCGGTTCGCCGACGTTTCGCGCGCGTCCTGACCGCGGCTTAAGTCCGTACCCGGAAAGTCAACCGCCCGCGGCCGCAACAGCGACCGCGGGCAGTGAGCGAACTGGCAACCTTAGACGATCGTCCAGGTGTCGCCCGAGCTCAGCAGCGATGCCAGCTCCGCGTCCGGATCGTCGACCGTCGTCTTGGCCGTTTCGACCTGGTCGCGCACGATCGAGTCGTACGACGGCCGGCCAGCGTTGCGGAACACGCCGATCGGCGTGTAGCGCAGGTCGAGCTGCGGCAGGCGGGACAGGGCAAACGCGTACGCCGGACCCGGGATCGTCTCGTCGTGGACGAGGATCTCGTTGGACGGCACCTCGCTCGTTTTGCGTACCTCGAGACCGAACGCGCCGGGCGGGTGGGTCACGCACCACTCGCCCTCCGCGCCGAACGTGACCGGGCTGCCGTGTTCGAGCCGGATCAGGTAGTCGTCGCGCGTCGCCGGGTTCTTGAGCACCTCGAATGCGTCGTCGTTGAAGATGTTGCAGTTCTGGTAGATCTCGACGAACGCCGAGCCTTCGTGGGCGGCCGCGGCCCGCAGCACCGACATCAGGTGCTTGCGGTCAGAGTCGATGCTCCGCGCGACGAAGGACGCCTCGGCGCCGAGCGCCAGCGACAACGGGTTGAACGGCGCGTCGGCCGAACCAACCGGCGTTGACTTCGTGACCTTGCCGATCTCGCTGGTCGGCGAATACTGGCCCTTGGTCAAGCCGTAGATCCGGTTGTTGAACAGCAGGATCTTTACGTTGACGTTGCGGCGCAGCGCATGGATGAGGTGGTTGCCGCCGATCGACAGCGCATCGCCGTCACCGGTGACGACCCAAACCGACAGGTCCGGCCTCGACACGGCGAGACCGGTCGCGATCGCCGGGGCGCGGCCGTGAATCGAGTGCATCCCGTACGTGTTCATGTAGTACGGGAAGCGGCTCGAGCAGCCGATTCCGGAGATGAACACCGTATTCTCGCGGGCGATGCCGAGCTCCGGCATGAACGCCTGCATCGCGGCCAGGATCGCGTAGTCGCCGCACCCGGGGCACCAGCGCACTTCCTGGTCGCTCTTGAAGTCCTTCGCGGTCAGCTGCAGAGGCACGCTCTCAGCCATTGCTGTCCACCACGCCTTCCAACATCGTCTCGAGCTCGGTCGACGTGAACGGCAGGCCGCGCACCTGGTTGTAGCTGATGACGTCGACCAGGAACTTGGACCGGAGGACCGTGGCCAACTGGCCCAGGTTCATCTCCGGCACGACGACCTTGTCGTATGCGCGCAGCACCGATTCGAGGTTGCGGGGCATCGGGTTCAGGTTGCGCAGGTGCGCCTGCGCGATCGAGATCCCGTGCTGGCGGAGTGTCCGGCAGGCGGCGCCGATCGGACCGTACGTCGAGCCCCAGCCGAGCACGAGCACTTTCGCATCGCCGTCGGGATCCTCGACCTCGATGTCCGGGACCTCGATGGCTTCGATGCGCGCGGCCCGCGTCCGGACCATGAAGTCGTGATTCGTCGGGTCGTAGGAGATGTCACCGGTGATGTCGGCCTTTTCCAGGCCGCCGATGCGGTGCTCCAGGCCCGGTGTGCCGGGGACGGCCCACGGCCGGGCCATGGTGGCCGGGTCACGCAGGTACGGCAGGAACTTCGTACCGTCCGGCGAGTTCGGCTCCTTGGCGAATTCGACCTCGATGCTCGGCAGGCTCGACACCTCGGGCAGCAGCCACGGCTCGGAGCCGTTGGCGATATACCCGTCGGACAGCAGGATCACCGGCGTCCGGTACGTCATCGCGATGCGGGCCGCGTCCATCGCCGCGTAGAAGCAGTCCGACGGCGACTTGGCCGCGATCACCACGGCCGGTGCCTCGCCGTGCCGGCCGTATAGGGCCATCAGCAGATCGGCCTGCTCGGTTTTCGTGGGCATACCGGTCGACGGTCCGGCCCGCTGTACGTCGATGATCAGTAGCGGCAACTCAAGGGCCACGGCCAGCGAGATGGTTTCGCTCTTGAGCGCCACTCCCGGTCCGCTGGTGCTGGTCACACCGATCGATCCGCCGTACGAGGCGCCGAGCGCAACGCCGATCGCCGCGATCTCGTCCTCGACCTGCACGGTCGTGATGCCGAAGCGCTTGTGCTTGGCCAACTCGTGCAGCACGTCCGAGGCGGGCGTGATCGGGTAGGCGCCGAGCACCATCGGCAGCTTCGAGCGCACCGACGCGGCGACGAGGCCGAGCGCGAGCGCCGTGTTGCCGGTGATGTTGCGGTAGTGACCGGGCGGCATGCTGGCCGGCTTGACCTCGTACCGCACCGCGAAGTCTTCGGTGGTCTCGCCGAAGTTCCAGCCAGCGTTGAAGGCGGCGGTGTTCGCGGCGACCAGGTCCGGCTTCGCGGCGAACTTGCGCGCGAGGAACTTGAGAGTCGACTCGTACGGCCGCGAATAGAGCCAGGAGAGCAGGCCGAGCGCGAACATGTTCTTCGCTCGCTCGGCGTCCTTCTTCGAGACGTTCAGGGATTCGAGTGCCTTGATCGTCATGCTCGTGAGGCCGACCGGATGCAGTGCGTAGCCGTCGAGTGTGCCATCTTCGAGCGGGCTATCGGCATATCCGACCTTGGCCAGGTTGCGTTTGGTGAATTCGTCGGTGTTGACGATGATTTCGGCCCCGCGGGGGAGGTCGGCGAGATTCGCCTTCAGCGCCGCCGGGTTCATCGCGACCAGGACGTTCGGCGCGTCACCGGGCGTCAGGATGTCGTAGTCAGCGAAATGCACCTGGAAGCTGGATACGCCGGGGAGCGTGCCGGCTGGTGCTCGGATCTCGGCCGGGAAGTTGGGCAGCGTCGAGATGTCGTTTCCCAGCTGGGCGGTCTCGGATGTAAAGCGATCTCCGGTGAGTTGCATACCGTCGCCGGAGTCACCAGCGAAGCGGATCACCACGCGATCCAGTTGGCGGACCTGCTTGGTCACCGTACGAGACCTCCCTCGAGGGACGGATGTGCGTCATGAAGCGTACGTCGCACGTATACGTCTAGTCTCGCGCTAGGCGTCAGGTGTGATCCACGGGACGCCCTCGATCCCGCTCTGCGGACGAATCCATTCGGTTGCCGCTCGGCGTCAGCCGTCAAGATCCACCAGGCTGGACGATTTGGGTCGTTGCAGCGACGTTAATCGTCCACCGCAGTGGATCATCTACCTCTCGTCTCCCCTACGCCAACCCGCGACGGGCGACGGCCGGGGGACGGTCGCCGCGGATCGACGCGACCATGTCGAGCACCTGCCGCGTTTGCCGCACCTGGTGCGCGCGGAAGACACGGGCGCCGAGCCACGCCGAGACACTCGTCGCCGCGAGTGTCCCGTCAAGGCGCTCGTCCAACGGAACATCGAGGGTCTCACCGACGAAATCCTTGTTGGACAGGGCCACGAGGACGGGCCAGCCGGTCGCGACGAGTTCGTCCAGCCGTCGGGTGATCTCCAGTGAATGTCGGGTGTTCTTCCCGAAATCGTGCGCCGGGTCGATGAGGATGCCATCGGCCCGTACGCCCAGGGATAGCGCCCGTTCGGCGAGACCGGTCACGGTAGTGATCACATCCACGACAACATCGTCGAATGCGATCCGGTGTGGCCGGGTTCGTGGCGCCAGCCCCCCGGCGTGCGAGCACACGATCGCCGCACCGGTCTCGGCGGCCACCGTAGCCAGCGCGGGATCGACGCCGGCCCACGTGTCGTTGAGGAGGTCTGCTCCGGCCGCAACGGCCTCCCGTGCAACTTCGGCCCGCCACGTGTCGATCGAGATCACGACGTCGGGAAAACGGGCGCGGACGGCCACGATGGTCGGGATCGTCCGCCGGAGTTCCTCGGCCGCGTCGACGTCGTCGCCCGGACCGGCCTTCACGCCGCCGATGTCGATGATGTCCGCTCCATCGGTCACCGCGCGGTCGGCCGCTGCCAGCGCGGCGTCCGCGGCGAACGTTGCGCCCTTGTCAAAGAACGAATCGGGCGTACGGTTCACGATCGCCATGACCGCAAATTCGCCCGGGACGAAGGTGCGGCGGCCGAGTCGAAGCGCGGTCGCGGATCGGGTCGGCTGTGCTAGCACTGTTCGCCTCGTCGGGTCGGCATCGAAGTCGTTCTACCGTACCGGGGTCGCCTCCCCGCCAGGCGCGTGCCACGATCGACACATGCGCCACTGGGTTTTGCTGTTGCTGCTGGCCGTCACGGTCGCCGTGATCGCGTACCTCGTCGTGTGGGTGTTCACCGGCAACGATGATGGTCTCGACCCGGAGGAGCCGGATGGCCGCGCCGTGCCGCTGCCCGGATCTCGCCCGCTCGTGGAGTCGGACATATCGACGCTTCGGTTTGATACCGTCGCGCGCGGCTACCGGATGGTGCAAGTAGACGCCGCTTTGCGCCGCGCCGCGTACGACGTGGGCTACAAGCAGGAGCTGATCGACGTCCTCGAGGCCGAGGTCATTGCGTTGCGTGACGGCCGGATGGACGACGCCGAGGCCTTGCGCCAGGCGCGCGACGGCGCTATTAGCGGCAGCGGGACCTCGGTCGTCACGACATCGCCGGCGGGCGCCTCCCGCGACAAGGCTGCGGCCGACCCTGCAATCGACGGCCGGGCCGACTTCGACGCCGATCACGACGCGGGAGCCGATCGCGACGACGGCACCGGTCATGACGCGGCGACCGGTCACGACGTGGGCACCGATCGCGACGGCGACCGAATCGGTGATGTCGAGCGCAGTGATGATGGGGCCGATGGCGCGACGGCCGAATCCGATCAAGATCCCGTCGGCGAGCCGAATCTCGGCCGGCGCGATGGCGCGGCGGAGCGATCCGATCACGATGACCAGACGCTCGGCGGCCGAGCGGCCACCCGTCGATGAGCGACGCAGCCCGCCCGATCGGACCCGCGAGCGACGCCGAGCATCCCGGCATCAGCGAGGTCACTGCGACCGTGATCGTCAAGGCGGCCGCCGATCGGGTCTTCACCGCACTCACCGCGTGGGAACGGCAAAGCGAGTGGATCCCGTTCACCGTCGTCAAGATCACCAAGGGTGACGGTGGCGTTGGCAGCACTGTGGAGGCGGTCACGACGGTCGGCCCGGCCGTGCTCACGGACATCATGCGGGTCGAGGCGATCGACCGGCCGTACCAGGTCAAGGTCATGCACACCGGCAAGATCCTGCGCGGACCCGGCGTGATGCGGTGTACGGCGATGGGTCCGGACCGCACGCAGGTGGTTTGGCATGAGTGGTTCCAACTCCCGGGCGGCGTGGCCGGCCGGCTGGCCTGGCCGCTGCTGTGGCCGGGCGGCAAGGCGAGTCTCACCGCCGCGCTGAAGCGCTTCGCTCGGCTGGTCGAGGAAGGAACGCTCTGACGGCAAGGGCGTTCGCCGACTCACGCCGTGATGTCGGTGGGGCTCACTAGAGTCGCGGCATGGATGCTCAGGCCAGCCGGAAGCGGCAAGCGAAAGCGGATGCGCCGCTCGGCGTGGAGCCGGCCGCTCCGCAGCACGTCGTCGCGAAGGGCCTCGCCGTCGGCGAAGACGGGCGAACCCGCTGCTCGTGGGCCGATAGCACGGCCGATTACCGGGCCTACCACGACGAGGAGTGGGGCCGCCCGGTGCGCACCGACGACGGCATCTACGAGCGCCTGACGCTCGAGGCATTCCAGTCCGGACTCTCGTGGATCACGATCCTGCGCAAGCGGCCGGCGTTCCGCGCGGCCTTCGCCGGCTTCTCCATCGAGGCGGTCGCGAAGTTTGACGAACGCGATGCGGCCCGACTCCTGGCGGATGTCGGGATCGTGCGGAACCGCGCGAAGATCGATGCAGCGATGGCCAACGCACGCGCGGCGCTCGACCTTTCCGAGGGCCTGGCCGCGTTCCTGTGGTCGTACGCACCGGACGCGACCGTCCGGCATCGCCCGCGCTCGGGAGAGGTGCCGGCGACTACGCCCGAGTCCACTGCCATGGCGAAAGACCTGCGCAAGCGTGGCTTTCGCTTCGTCGGGCCGACGACTGCCTACGCGTTGATGCAGGCGACCGGGATGGTGGACGACCACATCGAGGGTTGCTTCGTGCCGCCGGTGGCCGAGCGTCGACCGGCGCGCCGGCCGAAGTCGCCATCCACAACTCCGGCCACATCGCGGACCGCCCAAAAGACGGCTGTCGCCGGCAAGCGTTCGGCGGCCCGCCCGCCCGCGTGACCGCCGCGGCGTGATGGGATGGAGACGTGGGAGCCTGGGCCGTCATGGTTGCCGCCGATCGGTTCGACGCCGAGCGGCTCTATCAGCGTGACGGACTTGTTCTGGCGGGGCTCGCAGCCGGTACGGTCGCGGTCGGCGACCGGGTGATGTTGGTCGCGGCGCGCCAACCGCCCACGGTGTTCGCTCTCGGGACGGTGTCGGCGACGCACCACGAGACGCTGTCCGATGGAGATGACCTGGATACGTCGGCGCCGGCCGACGACGAGGTTGCAATTTCGTACGCGGCTCGCTTCTTCGATGAGCCGAGGCCGGTGCCAGCTGGCGTCACCGTCGTGGCGGCCGGCGAAATGGTCCGCATCGATGAGGCGCAGTGGACCGCGTTCGTCGACCAGAGGCCGGCCACGTCCACGACGGACGGCGCAGCCGGCGATCCTTCGCGCATCCGCCAGACCTGGCTGGTAAGCCTCGACCTGCCGATCGAGGCATCCAGCGCGGCCGAGGCGGTCCGCCAATTCTGGACGTACGTGACCGATCTCGGCCCGCGGGAGTTGCCGACGTTCGTCAGTCCGGCCGGCGACGAGTTGGCCATGCAGGCGATGGTCGGTGGCGTGGAGGTCAATCTCGACCCGGAGGAGGACGAATAGCGGCCGCCCGGCGCAGCGACGGCCCGCAGCCGTCGAAGGGTTCCGGCGGCCGTGGAACGGTGTCAGCGGCCGTGGAAGACGAGCGGTTGCTTGGCGACGAAGGCCGCGACCGAGTCGGCGTGATCGGCCGTTGCGCCGG
>DASQPR010000217.1:0-9710 GCA_035643815.1 Micromonosporaceae bacterium
CGATGCCGAGTTCACGTACAAGGTCATCCGGGAGTTCGCGCCGGACGCGATCGTCCATTTCGCCGAGCAGCGCGCGGCGCCCTATTCGATGATCGACCGGCAACACGCGGTCTACACCCAGACGAACAACGTCATGGGGACGCTGAACCTCCTCTACGCGATCGCCGAGATCAATCCGGAGATCCACCTCGTCAAGCTCGGCACCATGGGTGAGTACGGCACGCCGAACATCGACATCGAGGAGGGCTGGCTGGAGGTCACCCACAACGGCCGGACCGACCGGATGCTCTATCCAAAGAAGCCGGGTTCGTTCTACCACCTGTCCAAAGTGCACGACAGTCACAACATCGAATTCGCTTGCCGCATATGGGATCTGCGCGCCACCGACCTCAATCAGGGCGTCGTCTACGGTCAGCAGACCGACGAGACGTCCCTCGACGCGCGCTTGGCGACCCGGTTCGACTACGACGCCGTGTTCGGGACCGTACTGAACCGGTTCATCATCTTGGCCGCACTCGGTGAGCCGCTGACCGTCTACGGCGGCGGTGGGCAGACCCGCGGCATGATCGACATCCGCGACACCGCGGAGTGCATCCGGCTCGCCGTGGAGAACCCGGCCGATCGGGGCGAGTTCCGGGTGTTCAACCAGATGACGGAGTGGATGTCCGTGCTGCAGATCGCCGAAACGGTCGCCGATCTGCACCCCAACGAGATCAAGATCGACTACTTGGCGAATCCGCGCGTCGAGCTCGAGGAGCACTACTACAACGTCAAGCACACCGGGCTGGTCGACCTCGGTCTCCATCCTCATCTGCTGTCCGAAACGTTGCTCACGTCGCTGTACGACATCGCCGACCAGTGGAAACACCGTGCCGACGTGCTTGCGATGCGGCCGACCGTACAGTGGCGAGACGCGCGCCGGGTGCCGCGGTAGGGCCGAGGGTTCCCGCCGAACCTTTCTGCACGCACAATGCAGGAATGGTCGCCCCGGAGTCCGTACCACCGCGTGGCCCCTCGCATGTGTCACGTCCGCGGGCACCGCGCGTCATTTCGCCGACTCGCGTGGACGCGACCGAGCCACCGCCGTTCACCGGGGCGTGGGCGCCGGATGACACCCGCCTCGACGACGCGATCGTGTTCCGGCTACCCGCCGGATCGGCGCCCGAGGACGTCGTCCTCGACTCGGAGGGTCGCCTCGTCGCCGGCGGCGACGATGGCACCTTATGGCGTTGGCCGGCCGGATGCGCCGACGCCGACGATCCCGACACCGTGCGGCCCGAGGCCATCGCAAACACCGGCGGGCGACCGCTCGGCGTGGAGGTCGATCCACGCGACGGGACGCTGATCGTCTGCGATGCGTACCGAGGATTGCTGCGCATCGGCCACGACGGCGCCGTCACCGACCTCGCCGCCCGTGTCGCCGGCACGCCGATCCTGTTCTGTAACAACGCCGCCGTGGCGGCCGACGGGACGGTCTTCTTCAGCGACAGTTCGACCCGCTATCCGCTGTCGGCGTGGAAGCGGGATCTGCTCGAACATCGTCCCAACGGCCGGCTGCTGCGCTACGACCCGAGTGACGGTTCGGTCGACGTCGTCGCCGAAGGGCTGTATTTCCCCAACGGCGTCGCGCTCACGCCGGACGAGCGCGCGGTCATGGTGGTCGAGACGACAACGCATCGCCTGTTGCGCGTGCCGCTCGTCGGCGAGGACGTCGGCGGTGCCGCACAGGAGATCCTCGACTTGGCCGCATATCCGGACAACATGAGCGCGGTCGGCGACGGCACGTACTGGATCGCGTTGCCCAGCCCGCGTCTGCCGGTCGCGGAGAAGATGCTGCCGCATCCGGGCGTGCGCCGGGTCGTCGCGCTCCTTCCCGACAAGATCCAACCCAAGCCCGGGCGGTACGGCCTGGTCGCGCTCGTCGATGGTGATGGGACGGTCCTGCGTACGGTGCACGGACCGGCCGGCCGCTATTCGATGATCACCGGCGTGCGGCAGTACGGGTCGACGCTGTGGCTGGGCAGCCTGACCGAACCAGGAGTGGCCCGGATTGCCGTCTGAGGAAGCCGTCCCGAATATTCACCCCTTGGTTCAGCCCTCGTCTGTTCAGCCCTCGTCGAGAATGTCGTCGAAGACCGCATCGGGAATCTTGGGCGGCGTGCCGGTCGACCGCCCGCGGTAGTTCTCGTCGGCTACTGGAGCGTCATCGGCCGCTGGGGCCTCGTTGGCATCGTCGCCGTCGTTGGCCGCTGGGGCATCGTCGGCCGCGCGGGCGAACAGGACGTCGTGGATGTCCATCAGACGCACGAGTTCGGCGCACGGCTCCGGGTGATCGTCGACCCGCAGGTCGTACTGGAGATCGCTGCCGCCGTAGCCGCTGCCCTTCGACACGACGTACATGGCGGCACTCTGCCGGCCGCGCTTGTCGCCGCCGGCCGCGTCGCCAGCAAGCAGTGCCGCCAGCAGCCGCCGGCCGAGCGGCAGGGTTTCGTGCGCGAGCCACGCCTCGCGCATCGCGTCCACGACCTCGGGTCCGGTCAGGATGTTGCCCTGAATGGCGAAACCCTCGCCGACCGCGCCACCGGCCCAGTCCTCGCAATCGTCGCCGGTGAACGTCGCCCCGTCACCGTCCACGCCGACTACACCGAGTTGCCGGGTCACGCGCAGTGGGTCGGCCGCGGTCAGACCGGCGACGACATCGGCCGCCGCGACACCAGTGCGCAGCATGGCGACGCCCTGCGGCCGGTAGGCCACATTCGCGTACGACTGCGTCGCGATGGCGCCGACACCGATCTCGGCGGCCGGGACGACCGCGCCCACAGCTAGGAACTTGCTCGCGACCGCGACACCGAAAGCGCCGTCGGCCGACCGTCCAACAATCGAGAACGTCATGATCGAAACGTAAGCGAGGGCGCGGCCGGTGTGAACCCCTGGCTCGGTTCTACCTCAAGTCACTGAGCCCAAGCCCGGCCGGACGGATTCAACCAGTTGAGCCGAGCTCAAACCGACCGCACTCAAACCCGCTGAGCCGAGCTCAATCGGCCGAGCTGATGATCGCCTCGATGCGGTGGGCGAGTTCGACGTCTTTGCTCGTCACTCGGTGGCCCGAGTCGTGCGTGGACAACTCGAAGCCGAGCGTTCGCCAGCGAATGTCGATGTCGGGATGGTGGTTGAGTTCCTCGGCCGCGAGCGCGACTTTGTCCACCACCGCGATCGCGCTGAGAAAGGTTGGTAGGGAGGCGGTGCGCAACAATGCGTTGGTGTCGCCGGTCCAGCCAGGAAGGTCGGCCAGCGCTCCGGCGAGTGCTTGATCGTCCAGTGGCGTACCCATGGACCGACCATACCGCCGCGACGTCGCGGCGGCGGCCGACCGACGTCCAAGCGCGGGTCTGGCCCGGACCGGTCGCGACGGCAATAGCCCGGGGTACCGCGAGGATCGACCGGCTAGCGCCCCTGGCGCAGCGTGCGTGCACGGCGGCATAGGCCGCGTCACAGCCCGCGACACAGGCGACGCCTACAGACCACGCCTACAGATCCGCCGGCGGTTCGACCCCACCCTCGCGTCAGAAGAACGACTGGATGTCGCTGACGAAATTGCCGCCCAGGCTGATCGCCAGGCTCCCAGCCACGATCGTCGCCACGACGATGAGCAGCGCCAGCCCGACCAGCACGCGCAGCCACCACGGCTGGCGGCCTACCCAGGCCGTCCACTTCGACACCTCCCGCATGGCAAAGTGGCGCAGGCGCGCGGCCCATGTGAATTCCAGCGACCAGATCGCCAGGCCACCGAAGATGATCACCCAACCGGGACCGGGGAGCGGCAGCAGGACGATCCCGACCGCGATGATCAGCAGGCCGAGCACCGCGATGATCACCCGGACGGCGAGACGTCCCGCTGGCGTACGGCGGCGACGTGCGAGAAAACGCTCCACACGTCCGAGTGACGGGTCAACCTCCGGATTCTCATGATCCGGTGAATCGGACTCGCTGAGCTGCGACTCTTCGATCTGAGCCGGGTGATCGGGCAATTGAGCGCCTCCTCGGTTGCCGCACCCGTCACCCAACGGGCGTTGGCGACGTTACGGGAGTGAGTCGACGTCTGAACCACACCCGACGCCGGGCGACTCGGACAGACCTGTGGAACGCAGCATCGTAGCCAGTTTCCGAACATCACCGCAGGTAAACCGATAAGCCATCCCACTACTGGGTGAGATCAGCGTATGGCGGAGCGTGACATGTCACTGTCACTCGACTATGGGAGTGCGAGGTAACCGCACCTCGCAGGCGGTGCCGGGGGGAGAACGTTAGATGAGTGCCATTCGTCCGACGACAGTTGAAGTTGAAACATCGCTACGGTTGGTGGCGCCGGACTCCACCGCGCTCGCCGTACGCGCCAGTTTGCGCTACGACCCAGCCGATCCGTACGCGGTGCATGTCCTGTTCCACGCGGAATCGGCCGGTGGCGAGGCTGTCAGCTGGTCGTTCGCGCGAGAACTGCTGGTCACGGGGCTCGATGAGCCGGCCGGCATCGGCGATGTCCGGGTGTGGCCGTGGAATACGCCGCGGGGCGAGTTCGTCGCGCTCGCGCTGTCGTCGCCGGACGGCAACGCGCTGTTCGAGGTGCCGCGCAGCGTTCTGGTCCGGTTCCTGCGCCGGACGTACGTAGTCGTGCCGCGCGGCCGCGAGGCGGATCACCTGGACGTCGACGGCGCGGTGACTCGGCTGCTCGCAGGGCGCTGAGCGTCCGGCCATCGGCCGCGTGATCGCGTAACGGCTCCAACACCAACCACCGCTGCATCAGGATCACCTCGACGAGGGTGTCGCCAGGAACTCGGGCGTGCGACAGTCTTCGTCGAGGTGATCGCTTCATGCGCGACCGTGCTTTCCGTGCGCTCCGCGAGGCTTTCCGTGCGCTCCGCGAGGACTCTCCTGCGCTCCGCGAGGATTCCCGCCCGTTGCGTGTTTCCCGCCGGCTAAGGGAACGTCGCGTCGATCTGGTGTTCATCGCGTTCTTTGTGGTGAACCTCGGCTTCATCACGTACTTCTTTGACATCGAGCAACTCATGGTCGTCAACGCCACCCACATGACCGCCTATCCGGCCTGGCCGCCGGCGCCGATCGTCGATCTCGTCCACTGGTACGGCAACCACTGGGACCCGTTGCTCATGGCGCGTCCCGCGTTCTTCCGCATGACGATCTGGATCGACGTCGTCGTGTTCGGTCCGTTCTACGCGTTCGCGATCTACGCGTTCGTCCGCGGTCGCGACTGGATCCGCGTACCCGCTCTGGTCTGGGCCGGTGTGATGATGGCGAACGTCGCGATGATCCTGTTCGAGGAGCGCGACGGCGCGTACGCGACCAGCCACTTCGGGATGGTGCTAGGCGCCAATCTGCCGTGGGGTCTGTTGCCGCTCGCCGTGATCGTCCGGCTCGCGCGCGATCATCCGTTCAGCGCCGCGCGATCACCCGCGGCCGATTCCGCCGACGCGACGTCGGCTGTGGTGCCGACCGCACCGACCGCGGAGGCCACTGCGTGAAGAGCCTGCACGCGTACGGACCATGGGCCGTGATCGCCGGGGCATCGGAGGGCATCGGCGCGGCGTTCGCGACCGCGCTCGCCCACGGCGGCGTAAACGTCGTTCTCGCCGCGCGGCGACCCGAACCGCTGGACGCCCTCGCGGCACGGTTGCGAGCCGACCACGGCGTCGAAGCGCTGACAGTGAGCGCCGACCTCGCCACGGTCGACGGGGTCGACACGCTCGTCGCCGCCTGCGCCGCGATCGACGTCGGACTACTCGTGGCGAACGCCGCCTTCGCGCCGATCGGCCGGTTCCTCGATCGAGACGAGGCCGACCTCGTGCGCGCCGTCGAACTCAACGCCGTCACGCTCGTACGCCTGGCTCACCGGTTTCTCCCGGCGATGGTGCAACGCGGCCGCGGTGGCCTCGTCGTCATGTCGTCGCTCGCCGGTCAGCAGGGCTCGCCCGGCATCGCGACATACGCGGCGACGAAAGCATTCGGCGCGGTGCTCGCCGAGGGACTATGGGCCGAGTTGCGTGGCACCGGCGTGGACGTGGTCGCCTGTATCGCCGGCGCGGTTCTCACGCCCGGCCTCGAGCAGGCCAAGCAGCGCCGGGCGCCGGGCACGGTCGCGGCGGACGTCGTCGCCTCGGCCGCGCTGGACGCGCTCGGTCACGGTCCACGTACGGTGCCCGGCCGACTGATGCGCGTGTCGAGCGTCCTCACGTCGCGGTTGATGCCGAAGCGCGTCGCGATTGCGCTCATCGCGAAGGCGTCGGCCGACCTGACCTAACTGTGCTGCCGGCGGTGAGACCGTCCGCCGTGCTCTATCTAGTCGTCCTCCGGGATTTCGGTGAGGGGCACGCCAAGGCGCGAGGCGACCGTCGGCACGAGCCCGCCCTGGACGATGACCGAGAACGCCACGACGACGAACACAACCGCATAGATCTGGGCCGACCGATCCATGCCCTCGGCGACAACGAGCAGGCCGAGCAGGATCGGCACGGCGCCCTTGAGTCCGCTCCACAACACAAACAGGCGCTCGCCACGGCCCAACTTCACCGGCCACAGCACCAGCCCAGCCAGCAATGGGCGGATGACGAATGCGAGCAGCACCGCAAGCACCAGCCCAATCGCCCATGCGTCGTGGCGACCAAGCTCCCGGATGTCGAAAGTCAAGCCGAGGACGACGAACGCAACGATCTCGGCGAGGCTCGCGAGAGATCCGCTGAAGCTTCGGACCTCGGCTCGGAACGGCAGCAGCTCGTCGCCGACCAGGATGCCGGCGATCAGGACGGCGAGGAATCCGGAGCCTCGGGCGACCGTGGCCAGACCGTACACCGCGAGGGCGCAGGCAATCGCCCGCAGTGCGTAGAGGCCCTCGTTCGGCAGGCGTACGCGCAGCAGCCAGCGCAACCCCAGCCCGGCGGCGATCCCAACCGCCGCTCCGACGACGAGCTGGAGGACGAATTCCCGCAACCCGTTCAGGAACGCTGCGCCGCCGGTCATCGTGTGCGCGCCGAGCAGCGCGACCATCAATGCGATGCCGACCGGGTCGTTCGCGCCCGACTCGCCCTCGAGCAGGACGCCGGCGCGGCCGCCGACCTCGCGCCCGCCGAGCACCGAAAAGACTACCGCTGGATCGGTCGGCGCGAGTGCCGTTCCGAGTAACAGCGACTCCTGCCAGCCGAGGCGGAAGATGAGGTGAGCGGCGATCGCGATGCCGGCCGCCGTCACGAACGTCCCGGCGACGCCCAGCCAGACCACGGCGCCGGCCGCCGACCGGAACCGCGCCCAGCCGATGTGCATGCCGCCGTCGAACAGGATGATGACGAGCGCGACCGTGACCACGCGTTCGACGGTGTGAACCGGTATGTGCGCGAGTGATGCGACCAGATTCGACGCGGCGGCCGCACCGATCAGGAAGATCGCCGGGGCCGGGATGCGCAGGCGCGCACTCAAACGGCTGGACATGACTGCGACCAGGAAGGCCAACGACACCGCGAGGACGATCCATCCGAAGTCGACGACATCGCCCATGTCGGCCACCCTATCGGCCGATCTTGCGGCGCCGGGCCAGGTACCCCCGCTCCGTCAACTCCGCCAACTCCGCCCGCTTGGCGGCTCGCGCCGACAGAGCCGGCTTCGCGGCTCGCGCCCACACGCCCAGCTTGGGAGTTCGCACCCGCCCCGCGAGACCGTCCGGCTGACCAGCTAGAGGCGGCCGGTCATCGCCGGGCGTCGAGGATGGCGATGAGGGTCTTCGGTGCGACCGCGCGGTAGCCGTCCTCGATGATCTCCGCCATCTCGTCCCACGCGACCGGCGGATGCAGTCGAACGCCGATCCAGCCGCGGTGCCCGACGTACTTCGGGTAGTGGAAGCGATCCGGATCGGCGGCGATCAGCTCCGACTGTGCGCCGGGCGGCGCGGCGCACCACAGGTGCGGGAACTGGTCCTCGTGATGGCCGTACGGCCAGATCGTCACAAAGGTCTTCTGGCCCCGGACGAACCACGTCGGCGTGCCGTGACTCGGTCGCTCGGTGACTTCGGGAAAGGCAAGGCAGATCTCGCGTACGCGGGCGACAAGCTCGTCCGAGTCGACACTGTCTACGGCCATGACGTCACGCTACGCCGCGCAGCGCTGCGTCACTTCCGGCGTTGCGCACGATCGAGGGAGCCCCCCGCACCTTGGGCGACTCCCTCGATCCCTACCCCCAGGGAGAAACGTTCGTGCGATCAGGAGCTGACCGCGCTGCCGACGAACTTCTGCGCGTCGTTGCTGGAGATGGCGAACCCGATCCCTACGCTGCCGGTGCTGCCACTGGACCCGGTCGCGATCGCGCTGTTGATGCCGACGACCTGACCGGCCATGTTGAACAGCGCTCCGCCGGAGTCGCCCTGGTTGGTCGACGCATCGGTCTGGATCGCGTCGCCGTACGTCGTCGACGACGAAGCGACCGACTGGCCTCCGCCGCCTTCGCCACCGACCGTCACCTGTCGATGAAGTGCACTCACGATGCCGGCGCTGACGCTGTTGGACAGGCCGAGCTCGTTGCCGATCGCAATGACCGTGTCGCCGATCTGCAGATTGTTGCTGTCGCCAAACGTCGCCGCCTTGAGACCCGAGACGCCCTGCGCCTGGATGAGGGCCAGATCCTCCTGCGGGTCCGCCTTCACGACCGTGGCGCTGGCCGTCTTGCCGTTGGTGAATGTGACCTGAACCGAGCCGCCGCCGGCGGCGGCCGCGATGACGTGGTTGTTCGTGAGAATCAGCCCGTCGCTGCGCACGACGACACCGGATCCCTCGTCGGCCTGCTGCTGGCCGCGGACCGTGATCGACACGACCTCCTGGTCGACCGCCGACACCACGTTGGCGATCGAGTTCGCGCCCGCGACGGTCTGCACCGACGTCGCGGCGGTGGCGCTCGACGTGGACGAGTGGTCGAACGCGTGCATCCCGGCTGCGCCGGCAAAACCGCCACCAGCGGCGAGCACGATCGCGGCGACGCCGGCCATCGCGAGACGCCGACCGGACCGGCCGGTACGCCGGGCATGCGCGGGCGCCGCCATAGTGGCACCGGCACCGCCCGAAGTCATGGCGGCCGACGGCAGGAAGCCGGCCGGACGAGGCAGCGGCTCGGCCCGGTTCTCGTTCACGGTGGCGGAATCACCCCAGTCCGGGAGGTGAGCCTGGGCCGGGTTATGAGCAGCCGCTGAACTGTGACCGGCGGCTGGACTCTGCCGCGCCCAGCCCTCGCCCACACCCGAGCCCTCGGCCTGAGCGGAGCTACGATCCGGAGCGGAGTTGTAGCCGGCCGACGGGCTCTCGCTCGGAGCGGAGCCGCCGCCCGCGGTCGATCCCTGTCCGGCGGAACGCTGGGCCGTAGCGTCATCGATCCTGCGTGTGGATGGCCAACCGCGGTCGAGAACGTCGTCCGAACGGGGCAGGTCGTCGGCTGGGCCGCTCGCCGCCGATCGGTACGTCGATCCCCAGCCGGCCGGTGGCCGGCTCGCGGGAGCGCCGCCGAGCGGCTCACCGGCCGCCGGCATTGGAGTGGTCGGCTCGGAGGCGGGCGGAACTGCCGACCGTCCGACAGGCACGTCGTGCCCCGCGGCGCGCTCACCGGCAGCGTCGGTCGGGACTTGGTTCGGATCCTCGTAGCTCTCCATGTCTTCGACTGTGAACCTC
>DASQPR010000218.1:0-3858 GCA_035643815.1 Micromonosporaceae bacterium
CCATTCGCATTCCTTGTCCTCGGTCGCGTGCGGCGCGTGATCGGTCGCGACGACATCGATGACGCCCTCGATGAGAGCCGCGCGCAGCGCCTCGACGTCGGACTTCGTCCGTAGCGGCGGATTCACCTTGAACACCGGATCGTAGGCGGTCAGGCCGCCGTCACCGCCGACCAATTCGTCGGTGAGAAGCAGGTGGTGCGGCGTCACCTCGGCGGTGATCCGGATGCCGCGCGCCTTCGCCCAGCGGATGATCTCCACCGAGCCGGCCGTCGACACGTGGCAGATATGCAGGCGCGCCCCGACGTGACCGGCAAGCAGCGCGTCGCGGGCGATGATCGCTTCCTCGGCGACCGCCGGCCAGCCGGCCAGTCCCAGCCGAGCCGACACGTCGCCCTCATGCATCTGGGCGCCGTACGTGAGGCGCGGCTCCTCCGCGTGCTGTGCGATCACACCGTCGAACGCGGTCACGTATTCGAGCGCCCGCCGCATGAGTTGCGGGTCGGACACGCAGTGGCCGTCGTCGGAGAAGATCCGTACGTGAGCCGCGGACGTCGCCATCGTGCCGAGTTCGGCCAGCGCCTCCCCGGCCAACGCGACGGTCACGGCACCGATCGGCTGTACGTCGACGAGCCCGGCCTCACGCCCGAGGCGGTAGACCTGTTCGACGACACCGGCGGTGTCGGCCACCGGTGACGTGTTCGCCATCGCGCACACCGCCGTGTAGCCGCCGAGGGCCGCCGCACGGGATCCGGACAGGACGGTCTCGGCATCCTCGCGGCCGGGCTCGCGCAGGTGCGTATGGAGGTCGACGAGCCCGGGCAGCGCGACGAGCCCGGTCGCGTCGATGACCTCGACCACCTCCAGCGCGTCGGCCGCCTCGCCCGGATCGCCCGGATCGCCGCCCGCGAGTGCGTCGCCGGACAGTGTTCCGACCGCCGCGATCACGCCGTCGCGGACCAGGATGTCGGTCGGCTCGCCGCCGAGAATGGACACGCTCTTCACCAGGTATGCCACGTTCACAACCCCCCAAGCATCAGATACAGCACGGCCATGCGCACGGACACGCCGTTGCCGACCTGTTCGACGATCGTGGACCGGACCGAGTCGGCGACCTCGGCGGTGATCTCGACGCCGCGGTTCATCGGGCCTGGGTGCATGACGATCGCGTGTGCGGGCATCCGCCGAAGGCGCGCATCGTCGAGTCCGTACCGGCGCGAATACTCCCGATCGGATGGGAAGAACGTGTCGCGTGCGGTCGTCGAGCCGCCGGAGAGTCGCTCCCGTTGGACTCGCAGCATCATCACGACGTCCGCGTCCGACAGCGCCGAGTCGAGGTCGTACGAGACCGCGGCCGGCCAGGCGCCGACGCCGACCGGCAGGAGCGTCGGCGGCGCGACGAGGGTGACCTTGGCACCGAGCGTGTGCAGCAGGTGCACGTTCGACCGGGCGACCCGACTGTGCAGCACATCGCCCACGATCACGACCTGCAGACCGTCCAGCCGACCGAGCCGCGACCGCATCGTGTACGCGTCGAGCAGTGCCTGGGTCGGATGCTCGTGCGTGCCGTCTCCGGCGTTGATGACGCTGCCGTCGATCCACCTCGCGAGCCGATGGGGCGCGCCCGAGGCCATGTGTCGGATCACAACCGCATCGGCGCCCATCGCCTGCAGGGTAAGCGCGGTGTCCTTGAGGCTCTCGCCCTTGGACACGCTCGATCCCTTGGCCGAAAAGTTGATCACATCGGCCGACAGGCGCTTCGCGGCCACCTCGAAGGACGTACGCGTCCGGGTCGAGTCCTCGTAGAAGAGGTTGACGACCGTACGACCGCGCAGCGTCGGCAGCTTCTTCACTTCACGGTCGGCGACACCGGCCATCTCGCCCGCGGTATCAAGCACCTGGGTGGCGGTCGCCGCGTCGAGATCGGCGGCGGACAACAGATGGGTGATCATGCCACGACCCTCTGCTCGGCCGCTCCGGTCGCCGGAGCCGCGCTGGTGTCCGTACCCGGATAGAGCTGGACCTCGTCGACGCCGTCGGTCTCGGACAGACGGACCCGCACTGATTCGACCAGCGATGTAGGGATGTTCTTGCCGACGTAGTCGGCCCGGATCGGGAGTTCCCGGTGGCCGCGGTCGACGAGGACCGCGAGTTGAACGGCGCGTGGGCGGCCGAGGTCGCCGAGGGCGTCCAGGGCAGCGCGCACGGTCCGGCCGGAGAACAGCACGTCGTCAACCAGGATGACGAGGCGACCGTCGATCCCGGCCGGGGGAATCTGCGTCTTGCCGATCGCCCGGGCGGCCCGCATGCGGAGGTCATCGCGGTAGAGAGTGACGTCGAGCACACCGACCGGGATCGGCACGTCCTCGAAGGTCGCGATGCGTCCGGCCAGTCGCCGGGCCAACGGGAAGCCGCGAGTCGGGATGCCGAGCAAGACCGCGTCGCGGGCGCCCTCGGTCTTTTCCAGGATCTGATGGGCGATGCGGTCCACGGTCCGGGAAATGTCCGCGGCCGTCAGGATCGTCTTAGTCGTCTGTGGGTACGCCACAGCAGACCTCCTTCCCCGCCTCACGGGACGGGTCGTTAAAGGACGTCGGTGGAACTCAGCCGCCATTTGGCGCAGCCTCGGTGCCACATGGCGGAGTGCAGGTGCCGGACGGCAGCCTATCAGGCACGCTTCGCCGACACGCTGAGCGTCCGCGGTGCTCGGGCGCCGTTTCGAGCCGGCTGTACGCGCCGTGACGAGCCGCAGTTCGGGCGTTTGTTCCAATCGGGCAGCGGTCGGACAGGCGCACCGTTCCGGTGTCACTCCCCCGTCATCGGGCCGTCACTCGGCGAAACGGGACCAGCGCGAGTGTGTCACCTCGGCTGCATACCGGAATGCGGTAGCTGCAACACTTGACCACGTGCAGCTACGGGTATTACGGTCACGCTCCGTAGCGATCGCTGGGGAGTGCCTGCGGGCCGGTGACTGGGAGTGGTTCGAAAATGCCGTCTGATTACGCGAAGTCGCTGGGTTCGCGCCTACGCTCCATCCGCCAGCAGCAGGGTCTGTCCCTGCAGGGTGTCGAGGAGAAGTCCAACGGGCGTTGGAAGGCCGTCGTCGTCGGGTCGTACGAACGCGGCGATCGGGCGGTCACCGTATCGCGCCTCGCCGAACTGGCCGACTTCTACCGCGTACCCGTGGCCGAGCTGCTACCCGAGGGCAGCGGTGTTCGGCACGAGGCGGCCGGCAAGATTGTCCTGGACCTCGAGAAGCTCTACGACCAGGGCGACGAGGATCTGCTGTTCGTGGCGAAGTACGCCCGCGCGATCCAGCAGCAACGCGGTGACTACAACGGTCGCGTGCTGTCGATCCGGGCCGACGACCTGCGGGCGCTCGCCATCGTGTACGACTTCTCGCCGGCAATGCTGGTCGAGCGCCTCAACGAGCGCGGTGTGCTCGTGACCGATGTGCGGTCGATGTTCAACTGAGGTTCGTTAGGGTTCAGCTTTAGGGCTGGGGGAGCCCGACCCCACTTGACTTTAGAAGTGCGCTTTTAGGTCTGCGTGGGCTCGGGCTCCCGCAGCACCAAGATCTCGCCCGCGCCCCGGCACGAACGGCGCCGGGTCGCGGTCCCCGAAACCCGTACACGCAAGCGCGCGCGACGCACTCGCCGATCTTGGAATTCTGGACGTCCCATAGGCCGAGTTCGCTTCCTAGATCGCCTTAACGCCGGCCCTGCCGTCCCGCGATAGTTGCGATCCGCGCGATATTGGTGCGAATCCGGTGCCCGGGCACCGTCAGGGCACCAAGATCTCGCCCGCGCCCCGGCACGAACGGCGCCGGGTCGCGGTCCCCGAAACCCGTACACGCAAGCG
>DASQPR010000219.1:0-7587 GCA_035643815.1 Micromonosporaceae bacterium
TGTCCCTCTCGTGGAGCGCCCCATCTTCAGCTGCATGTTGTCGATCACGTGCTGTCGATCGCATGCCAGGAGCGCCAGTTGTCTTTGGCGTGGGCCACGCGCGACGGGAAACGTCGCGGGCGACACGCGTGCGGCAAGCCCTACGGCCGGTGTCGCGCGGCGGTCTGCGGATAAGCGAACCAGCGCAACACGGCGGCCAAGCCGGCTGCAATATCTGTAGTCTACGCGGAATGCCTGGCCAATGGTGAATCCGGCACCGTGGCGTGCTTCATGCACAACGCCGGCATCAGCGGGAATGATCCCGTTCGATACGCGATTGTCCGGTTCTCGCCGGCGCGTCGCCGATCGGTGAACAGTCGGGCTGCCCATCGATGGCTGGCCCGGGACGGTCGTCCGTCCCGGGCTCAAGCCTGTCCGTCGAGCGGTCAGGTTTCAGCAACCCGATCTCAGTGACCGGCAGTGAACCCCACTGCGCGCGGCGACGCCTCGGCGATCTCGATGAATGTGATCTTGTCGACCGGCACCAACACGCGCCGGCCCTTGTCGTCATCGAGGCTTAGCGTGCCCCCGGTCTTCAACGCCTCGGACACCGCCTTCTCGATTTCCGCCGGCGATTGGTTGCTCTCCAGCACCAGCTCCCGGTGGGCGTACTGCACACCGATCTTGACCTCCACGAAGGTCCTCCCTGTATCTCGTTGTCGGCGCGCGGTGTCCGTCGCGGCGCCGTGCACTGTCGCCTATGTGAGCCTCGTCGATTCCGCTTCGGCCTGGGACCAGGCTAGCGGCCGGCGTGATCTCCGCCGCGTGACGTGTCACACCGGCGTCGTCGGCCTGCTCTCCATTGTTGGCACGCCGGGCTCAGCGGCTGTCGACCGATTCGCTGTGGGCGGATTCGCCGTCAGCGGATTCCGCGCCCGGGTTGCCATGCGAGCTTTCGCCGCCGTGCAGCGGGAAGCTGGCGATGCCGCGCCACGCGAGCGTCGCCATCAGTGCCTCGGCCGCGGCCTTCGGCACCTGCCGGCCACCGGACAGCCAGAACTGGGCGGACGTAACGGCCGCGCCGACGAGGCCGGCCGCCAGCAACTCGGCCGGGGCGCGGTCGACGCCGGTGTCGCCCATGATCGTCGCGGTGATGGCGTCGATGCACGAACGCTCGGCCCGGTCGACCCGCTCGCGTACGGCCGGCTCATTGCGCAGATCCGACTCGAACACGAGCCGGAACGCTTCACTTTCGTGGTCAACGAACTCGAAATACGCGCGCATGGCACCACTCACGCGGTCCTTGTTGTCGCTCGTGGCGGCCATTGCATCGCGTACGTGGGCGACAAGCGCGTCGCAGTGCGTGTCGAGCAGTGCGAGATACAGCTCGAGCTTGCCGGGGAAGTGTTGGTACAACACGGGCTTGGACACGCCGGCGCGCTCGGCGATGTCATCCATGGCGGCGGCGTGGTAGCCGTTGGCGACGAAGACATCCTGAGCCGCGGCGAGCAGCTGCTTACGGCGAGCCGAGCGTGGCATGCGAACCGGTCGCCCGCCGCTGTTCGTCCCCTTTGCAGTGGCGACCATCGTCACCTCCACCTCACCCATGCCAATCTCCCGTCACTTGCAAGCCTGCCGTCTCACCCCACGGGCTCCTCGTGACGCACCAACAGTGTGCGTCTTCGGGGAATTTCCGGTGCATCTCGTCGTCAATCGTCCCTCGGATGACGAGACACCATCCATCGACCGGTTAACGGGCGTATCTGAACACGGTAGCCTCACCGTGGGCAACCGAGGAGCGCGCGGTGGACGAAGTGGGACAACCCGGCGTCGCACAACCGGGCACGGGCGACGGGTCGCGGGACGACGCGACCGGCTCGCGCGCGGTCTCCGACGACCTCGGCGGCTCGGAGTCTAGTCCGGGCGACTCGTCGTGGCCCGACGGCGATCCGTTGGGCATGGCCTGGCGGAGTGCCGGGCAGGCTTCCGGTCGGGCGTCTGCCGACTGGTACGGACAGGCGACGGCACGCAACTCTCATGACCGCTATCCGACTTCGGGCGGCGACCGGTACCCATCGGAGGGTTCCGGCGGGCGCATACGTCCTGCAGGCGAACGGCATCCGTCCGACCCACACGGGTTCGCGCCGTTGCGAGCGCAGGCCGATCCGTCGGCTGGGCCGGTGCCCTTAGCCGGGCCCGAGCCGTCGGCTGGTCTGGGGCCGCGGTCGGAAAATCCATCGCACGCCACGCCAGGGATGGATGCCGAGGCATGGCGTGCGCCCGACGGCGATCGCTACTGGAGCCGTACGTCGACCGGTCCGGCCCGTGGCTCGGTGCCGTTGACGGATGCGTTGACGGCCGAAACGATCGAGGCGCCGTTGTTGGCCGCGGCGGCCGCGCGGCCGTACGGGGAGCCAGTGTCGTCCGCTATCCGGCTGCCCCAGGTCTTCGTTCCACGGCCACGAGCGGGCGACTCGTACGGTCAGCGGCCGGGTGACCTAGCGCGCGAGCCGAACGACTCCGGTTCGGTCCAGCCGGCGCCCGACGTCGATCCGGAGACCGATTCGTCGCAGCCCGGTGCGTCCAGATATCCGGAGTCTCCGTACGCCCGGGCCAGTGCCGCGGTGCCGATCCCGTCGGTGCGGCCCGATAATCCTGCGCCCCCGCCCGTGGCGCCCGAGCGGCATCCCGCACGCGACACCGTATCGCCCAATACGGCGGGATCGTCCATATCGGACGGTGGCGTCGTCAGCGGCCCGGTCGGCATCCCGACTCAGCCGCGACCGGCGCCGGCTCCGACGTCGGCGACCTCTCCGATGGTGGCGCCGTCTCCGATGGTGGCATCGTCCAGCGCGCCGGACGTCGCGGCCTCCCTCGATTGGCCGGTCGCTGGATCCTCCGAGCGCGCGTCGTCAGGCGAGCACGGATCCTTCGGCGAGCACCGTACGTCCAGCGAGCACAGATCCTCCGAGCACGGATCTTCCGGCGAGCACAGTGTCTCCGGCGAACACAGCAGAGAGGCGCAGCCTGGAGTGCCACGCGACCCCGACGGTCCGACCGCGGATCGATCGGGCGAGCAGCCATGGCCGGCCGCGATACCGATGCCAGGTCGGCCACCCCGACCCACGGGCGTGCCGTCCTCGGCCGCAGCAGCCGCGTCGGGCGATTCCGGCGGGTCGGACCGCACCGGCGCCGGGCGGTCCGAGGGAGAGTCCGCTCCGGCCGCCGGCCCAGACGCGTCGGAGGACGCACCCCCGATCTTCCGGCAGACCGCGAACCCGCAACGGGCCGAGCAGCCCAATCCGGCCGGTGAGCCGTCGACGGGCGAATCCACCGCGTCGCGCCAATCGGGCGAGGTGCACGGTTGGTCGCCATCGCGCGAGGCCCGCAATCGGCGCGGCCCGTGGCTGCGGGGGGCCGGATCGATCCGATCAGGTCGCTTCGGCGGACGTCCGATGTCGATGTTCTCGTCCTCGCCGTACGAGGACGATCAACGGCACGACCCCGGCCCGTCCGCGACGGAGTCCGATGCCGCCGGTCCGGATGGCGGCGACGTGAGTGCGCCGACGGTCGCGATGCGCCCGGCGACATATCCGACCACGTCGGAGGCCGCGGCGAGCCAAGCGCACCGTGACCCGCCGCCAGATCCAGGCGATTCGTGGTACGCCAACGATCCGGCTCCGTCGGCCAGCGCGACCGTGCCGGAACCACCGGGCGCGGCCGAACACGACTGGGATGACCTCCACCGATTCGCCCTCGTCGACCAGCCGACCTTGCCGCATCGGGTGCCGGCCAAGCCCGATGTGCCGTTCGCCGATACGGGCGAGCTCGATGACATCGACGACGTCGTGGACGAGGTCGCCGACTTGCCGATGCCCGATCTGGACGGTCCGGAGCTCAGTCGGATCGCGAGCCGGCTGCGGCATGACGAGGAGTCCGTCCCCGAACTGCCGGATGAGCTCGACGTGGCGGCCGTGCTCGCCGCCGTACGCCAGGTGAGCGGCGTACGCAGCGCACAACTGCGGCCCAACCCCGGCGGCGTACACATTCTTCGGCTGGATCTGGCCGACGATGCCGACGCCGGTCGGGTGAGCCGCCAGGTCGCCCGATTGTTGAAGGAACGGATGGGCCTGGCCGCCGAACCACGACGGTCACGTTCTACACCGGGCGCGGCCGGAGACGCTGGCACCACAGGCGCGGCCGGTGGGCGTCCGGCATCCGCCCCGCCATCACGGCCGGATGCGCCATCGCGATCGACCGCGCCAGCGCGAGCCGCAATGGCCAGCGAGCCGGAAGCGCAGGGTGCTCCGGCTGCCCCGGTGCCGGCTCCGCGGGCCGGTTCTCCGGCAGCGACCGAACGAGGCGGTCCGCCCGCGTCGGGCGTATCGGCTGGGCCGTCCGCATCAACTGGGCCGTCCGCATCAACCGGGCCGTCCGTATCAACCGGGCCGTCCGTATCAACCGGGCCGTCCGTATCTACCGGGCCGGGCGCATCAGCGCCCGCACCGGCCACAAGCAGGCCGCAAGACACGTCAATTCCGACGGACTCCGATGACGCGGCGGCGCGACCCGTGCCATCCGGGCAGGTCACATCGGATGCGAGAACGAAATCGGCAGGAGCTGGCCCGGCCACACCTGTGCGCCCAGCCGGCACCGATCCCGGATCGGGCCACGATCGACCCGGAGGCCCGACCGTCTCGGGTGCGCCGGGATTCCGCCCGACGATGCCGGGTGAACCGGGAGCCTTCCTGCCCGGGATGGCAACGGTGGCGCCCGCCGCTCCCCTGGCGCGGGTGCCGGGTCAACCGCCACGCATCGTGATCGACCAGGTGCACGTATCGACACTCGGCACCGAAGCCACCGTCGAGGTGCGGCTGCACTTCGGGACGGTGGCGACCGTCGGCAAGGCGACCGGCCCCGCGGTCGATGCCTACCTCCTGCGCCTCGCGGCCCAGGCGGCCGCTGGCGCGATCGACTCGTTGATCACCGCCGCGGAGATCGGCGGCCGTTACGGCGGACCGACCGGCTCCGACGCGCGCCAAGCGCGACCCGGATCGGACGGTACGACGACCGTCCGGCCGCCGGGCGCGCCGATGCGCTGCTACATCGAGCACGCTGGTGTCGTGCCGTTCGGCAGCAGCGTCGTCGCGGTCGTGGTCGTGCTCGTCAGCGGCGACGGTCGGGTCGAACAACTCGTCGGATCGGCCCTGGTAGCGGGCGATCCTCGGCACTCCATCGTCCGGGCGACGCTGGCGGCGGTGAATCGTCGCCTGGAAAGTTTGCTGACGTGACGATCGACTGGACCGAATGTCGCAATATTTGGACTCGTCGGCGCGCCGAATCCGGAAGTGAGCCCCAGCCGGTCGGACGAAAGCATACTGACGGGGTGAAACGGGCCATTTTGGTCGACGAGGGTTCACTCCATCTCCGTACGGATCTCGCGCCGCCGTGGCCGGGCCGGTTCGTACGGATCGACGGCACGCGCACGTACGTCCGCGACACGGCGTCGACGTCACCGCGGACGGCCGAGCCGGCGTTGTACGTACACGGCCTCGGCGGCTCGTCCCAGAACTGGACCGACGTCGCCGGGATGCTTGACCACCGGCTGGCCGGCGAGGCTATCGATCTTCCTGGCTTCGGACGAAGCGACCCGGCCGACCGCTACTCGGTCGAGGCCTTTGCCCACCGAGTGGTTCGGTGCATTGAGGACAGCAATCGCGGCCCAGTCCATCTCATCGGCAACTCGCTCGGTGGCGCGATCGCGGTCAAGGTTGCGGCCGTACGGCCGGACCTCATCCGAACGCTCACCCTCATTTCGCCGGCACTGCCATTCCTCGACCCGCGGCGTTCGGCGCAGGGCCGGCTGCTGCCGCTGCTCGCGATCCCTCGCGCCGATCGTCTCGCCCAGCGACGGCTGGCGACGATGCTGCCGGAGGTGCTCGCCCAGCAGGTGCTCGATGCATGCTTCGGCGATCCCGCCCGCATCCATCCTCAGCGGTTCCTCGAGGCGGTGTCGGAAGCTCAGCTGCGCTACGACGTGCCCTGGTACGCCGATGCCTACGTACGCACGTTGCGCGGTCTCGTCGGCAGCTTCTTGCGGGCGTACCTGCCGGGCAGTAGCTCGTTGTGGCGGACGGCGGCCCGGGTGAACCGGCCGACGCTGGTGATCGGCGGTCGGATGGACCGGCTCGTCGACGTACGTGTCGTCCCGCATGCCGCCCGCGTGATTCGGGATGCGCGTCTACTAATGCTGCCGGACGTCGGACACGTCGCACAGATGGAAGCACCGGAACTCGTGGCGCGCGCGATCGTTGGCATGCTTGATGAAGTCAGTAACCAGCCCAACGCTCCCCGGATCGCCAAGACGGGCGCCATACACGCCGGCGCCGCCCGCAGTCGTGCCGCAAGTACCGGTGCCGTACGCGGTCGTGCCGCAAGCACCGGACGCAGCGACGTCGCAAGCACTGGCGCCGGACGTAGCGACGTCGCCGCCCAAGATGGCCGTGACACACGCACCAACGGCGGCCGGAGTTCGGGCCCCAGGATTCGCAAACCGGCCCGCGGATCGGCCACCGGACGGGCCGCCTGATTCTCTCGATGCTCGCGGCAGCGTGGGTCGTGAGATGCTACCTGCGATGTCTCCCCGGCACCGTGGCGGGCACCGTCACCGCAGCCGCCATCGCTATCAGCCGCTGCTCGTCGCGGCGGCGGTGCTGGCTGTCATTGGCGCCGGCCTCGTCCTCGTCGACCATCTCGATATTGCCCGCGCGTCATCGCCCGGCGCCGACCAGCAAGTGGGCGTGATCGTCGACCCGTCGACTCCAGTAGGTCCGTCGGCGGCAGTCATCCAGTCGCCCGCTCCGTCGTCCTCGGCCGCCACCCAATCGATCGTCGCGCTCGACATCCCGTTCCCGCACTCAGGCCCACAGACGTTCCAGTTCGCCACGACGACCGGTTCGGTGCTTGGCACGTCGGGGCCGATCCGACATTTCCGGTTGGCGCTGGAGTCGAACATCGACGTTGTGTCGATGGCCGACTTCACCGCAAAGGTCGACGAAACGTTGGGTGACCCGCGGAGCTGGATCGCCGGCGGCAAGTACCGCTTGCAACAGGTGCCGCGGTCGAGCTCGTACGACTTCACGGTCTACCTGGTGACGTCGAACACCACTCGGCACATGTGTGCCCCGCTGCCGACCAACGGCTTCACGTCCTGCCGGCAGGGGTCGCACGTCGTGTTGAACCTCGACCGGTACATGACGTCGGTCGCCGGCTACCGGTCGGCAGCGGTGCCGCTGGACACCTATCGGACGTACATGATCAATCATGAGGTCGGCCATGCGCTGGGGCACGACCATGAACGGTGTCCGGCCAAGGGCGCGCTGGCTCCGGTCATGCAGCAGCAGACTCTCGGGCTGCACGGATGTGTCGCCAACCCATGGCCGTACGTCGACGGCGAACAGTACAACGGGCCAACCGGGTCCTACTGACCCGGCCGCAACCCGTCGCACACCCGGCCAAGGCCTGCCGGGCAAATCCCCGCAAACCCCGTCGAAGCTCATCGCTCGATCTGACGTTTTGCCGAACCCATGGCAGGCTTGGCCGCAATGT
>DASQPR010000220.1:0-3646 GCA_035643815.1 Micromonosporaceae bacterium
TCACCGCGTCGAAGCTCGCGCTGTCGATCGCGTGAGACGGCCGGAGTAGCGTCCCCGCCCGCCGGTCGCACCAACGGCCCCGACCCGCGAGCATTTGTACGGGCTCGTCGGCAGCGGGGCCCCCTTCGGCCTGGTTGCTATTCACCGATAAGCCCATCGATCGACTCACGGATGAGGTCGGCGTGGCCGGTATGCCGTGCGTACTCCTCGATCATGTCGATCAGGATGCGTCGCAGGCTTGGCGCCCGTCCATCGGGCCAAGTGCGCAGTCCCAGCCCGCCCAGTCCACCGTCAGCGAGCGCCTTTGCGACCAGGGAGCGGGACCGGTCCACTGCGTCCTGCCAGAGCGCGAAGAGCTGCTCGGGCGAGTCTTCGGCGGCCGAGCGCCAGTCCCAGTCGGGGTCGGCCTTGAAATCCACTGTGTCCCACGGAGGTCGCCGGCTCTGCCCGAAGAGTCGTCCGGAGAACGCGTCGTCCTCGATGAACGCCAGATGCTTGAGCAGCCCGCCAAGAGTGATCGATGACGGGCCGAGCGTCGCTTGCATGCCGGCTGCGTCGAGTCCGCCGCATTTCCACGCCAGGGTCGCACGGTTGCGCTCGAGCGCGCCCAAAAGAGTGGCGATCTCGTCGCCGGCTACCGGCGGATCCGGGCGGTTCATCTCGCCCATGTCGCGGAGCTTCGGCAATTCGGCCGCGACCGCGGATCCACTCGGTGCCGCGCCGCCGTCGGCCGCGCTCGCTCTGGGGTCCGGACCGGGCGTGAGGCTTGCGAGGATGGCGCGCCCGAGATCCTCTGGCCGGGTGAACTGTGGCCAGTGGCCGGTCGGCAAGTCGACGTACTCAACGTCGCGGATCTTTATGAACTCGCGTACGGGCGCGAGTCCCTGCGCGATCCACCCACGGAGCATCTCGCTGGTGAACTCGGTCGCGATAACCGTGAGTGGTACGTCGTAGCGGCGTTCGTCGGACAGCCGCTGCGGATCGCGCGCGACGTGCTCGGGCGACGGGATAGCGCGCTCGCGGAAATCGGCACGGGCCTTGTCGTCGAGGTCGGCGAGGTCTTCATCCTCGAACGCCGACCAGTCCGGCAGCGGGACCTCGCCATTGCGGGCCGGAAACCCGTCGGCCACGGCATCGCCGTCGCCGACCGGGAAGCCGCCGACGGCGACCACACGAGCGACCCGATCCGGCCGCGCGTCGACCGCGGCGTAGGCGATCGCAGCGCCGGCAGAGTGCCCAACCAGCACGACCTTGCCGTCAGGCGGATCCACGGCGTCGATCTCCGCGATGACGGCGTCGACGTGGTCGCGTAGGGAGATCTTGGATCGGTCGGCTTCGTTCGATTCCATGCCGGGCAGCGTGAGGGCGTGCGTACGGTGCCCCGCCGCCTCAACGGTGGGCAGCACTTTGTCCCACGATGAGCCGTCGAGCCACAAACCAGGAATCAGGATGATGTCCATGCTCGTACCGTCTCCTCCGGGTGTCGTGCGAGTCTGGCGAACCCGCGGTTATAATCCACTATTCCAGATCGATCCAACCTAGTCGAACGGTCCAACAATGTCGATCGAAAGTCAGGTTCCGGATTACGAGTTGGCAGACGACGTCGAGGTGTCGACGCCGGCGCGGCTGCGTGCGATGGCCGACCCCCTTCGGTCAACGCTTCTGGATTTGCTGCTGGAGCGGGCCGCGACCGTCAGCGAGTTGGCGACCGCGGTGGGGCGTCCGAAGAGCACCGTGGCGCACCACGTCAACGTGCTGGTCGATGCCGGTCTGCTCCGGGTGGTGCGCACACAGCGGGTGCGTGCGATCGACGAGCGCTACTACGGGCGTACGGCCAGGCTTTTCCGGGTTGGCGTGATCAACAAGACTGGTGACGTCCCGGAGGTCGCGTTCGCCAACGACCTGTCGCTCGCAGCGGCCGAGGCCGGTCCCGCGCATGACGATCTGTGGAGCATCTTTCGCCACGCTCGGATTCCACGCGAGAGTGTCCGGGAATTCTGGGAGCAGGTGTTGGCGCTCAGTCACGAGTTCGCCAAACTTCCTCGCTCCGGCGACACCGTGTATGGCTTCGTCGCTGGTCTTTACCCGACCGACCATCCCACCCTGCCCGAACACCCCCATCAGTAGCGCGTTGATGTCGGCGTCACGCGAATGTTGCCGCCGGAAGGTCGCCGCAAGCGGGTTGAGCCTTTGTTGATACAGGTAACGCCAGGACCTCCCGGCCCGAGCGGGGCGCACGTAGCGTCGAAGCCGTGGACAGCCACCGAACTCGGCACCCCTGCTCACGATGCTCGCGAACTGGACAGCAGCGCCCCACGATGCACCGGCCGTCCGCGCGGCGGACGCAACGTCAACCCACGAAACGATTTCGAGCCGACAGGAAGGCGCGATGGAAATCCTGAGCAAGCAACCCACGGTCAAAGCTCCGGCCGACACGTTCACCGGCGACGCTTGGTTCGACGTCATCGTCAGGGGCGAAGCGCCTTCCCGGATGCGGGTCAACGTCGTCCGCTTCGCACCCGGCGCCCGCAATGCCTGGCATTCTCACGCCGTCGGCCAGACGGTGCACGTCACCGACGGACGCGGTCTGATCCAATCCCGCGGCGGCCACATCATCGAGATCCGTCCGGGCGACACCGTCTACACACCGCCCGGCGAGTGGCATTGGCATGGCGCCGCGCCCAACCACTTCATGACCCATCTGGCCATGTGGGAGGCGCCGGCCGACGGCACCGAGACCGAGTGGGGCGACCTTGTCACGGACGAGGAGTACGACCAGATGTGACATCCCGAGAGCGTCAGACGGCCGCGCTCCGCTCAAGCGACACGTCCGCGATCCGCTCAACCGAATCGTCCGCGCTCCGCTCAACCGAACAGGCGCATCGGCCACGAGTTCCTCGGCATCGTGGAGGACGTTGGCGCAGACGTGTCCGGGCTCGAGTCCGGCGACATGGTGCTCGCGCCGTTCGTCTGGGCCGACAACACCTGTGATTTCTGCACCGAGGGTCTGCAGACCTCGTGTCGGCACGGCGGTCTGTGGGCTGTAGGCGATGTGGACGATGGCCAGGGTCAGGCCGTCCGGGTGTCGCAGGCGCAGGGAACGCTGGTCAAGCTGCCCATCGGCGAAGACCGATCCGGGCGCCAACCGCGAGCGCGGCGTCAAATCGGGCCCGCACCCGGTCGTGCGGCACGACGACCTGGCCAGCTTCGACGCCGCCGGCGCCGCTATGGTCGGCGATCCCGAGGTCGTACGCCGTCTCGTGGCGGGCGTACGTCCCGGATTCCGTGGGTCCACAACCGAAAGATCATGCTCGCGACGACATCGGGCGGTCTGCTCGACTCGCCAAGTAGCACGCGGTTTCGACCGGGATCGCGTGCCAGATCGCGCAGACAGGCGATCGGCGCGGCACTACCCCAACTGGTCGCGGCGGCGCGTCAGGTACGCGGTCTCGGCGGTGTTGCACGCCAGCTCGATCGCTTTGTCGTACGCCGCGCGCGACTCGCGACTGCGGCCTAGCCGGCGCAGCAGGTCGGCACGGGTCGCATGGTAAGCGTGATAGCCGCCCAACGCGTCCCCAAGACGGTCGACGGTCGCCAGCGCCACCTCCGGGCCGTCAAGCTCGGCGACCGCGATGGCCCGGTTGAG
>DASQPR010000221.1:0-2051 GCA_035643815.1 Micromonosporaceae bacterium
GGCATCATCGACCCGAAGTTCGCACAGTGCGTGCGTGCGCAGAAATATCGGGCTTGGATCGCACACGAGACGAGGCTCGCCGCGGCCCACCCGGTCGCGGGAGCACCGAATGTGCTCGTCAACGGCGAACCGATCACGGCCTACGGCCAGACGCCGACCGCCAATGAACTCACCACCTCGGTCGCGACTGCGCTGACCGCCGCTTCGGCGAAGGCGACGAAGTGACGGCCGCCGAGCTGCTCCACGCTGATCGGTAGGCTCGAGACATGACGGATAACGTCCGGCTTGCCGCCGGCGACACGGCACCCGACTTCACCCTGCCCACCAGCGACGGCTCCGACCTGACCTTGTCCAGCCTGCGGGGCAAGAAGGTCATCCTCTACGCGTACCCGGCCGCGATGACGCCCGGCTGCACCACGCAAGCGTGTGACTTCCGGGACTCGATCGCCTCCCTGAAGGGCGCCGGCTATCAGGTCGTCGGCATCTCGCCGGACAAGCCGGCCAAGCTCGCGCAGTTCGTCGAGCGGGACGCCATCACGTTCCCGCTCGTGAGCAATCCGGACAAGGACGTCCTCGAAGCCTACGGCGCGTACGGCGAGAAGCAGCTCTACGGCAAGACCGTCACCGGCGTGATCCGTTCGACATTCGTGATCGACGAGGACGGCAAAATCGAGCACGCCTTCTACAACGTCAAGGCCACCGGCCACGTCGCGAAGCTCCGTCGCGACCTCGGACTCGACCAAGACGCCGCCTGACTGGGCCGCGGCCAGCCACCGTGGCGGCGATCGTAGGGCCGGTGAGAGTCGAACTCACACTGTCACGGACCTAAACCGTGTGCCTCTGCCATTGGGCTACGGCCCCTCGCGATCCGCGCCGGACACCGCGACCTCGCGGCGATCGGTCGTCGGATCGCGAACCTGCGTGCACAGAATAGCCGTCGTCCTACGTCACGATGTGGCCGGAGCGGCGGAGGCGGTGGGGGTGGCCAGATCGACGAGCGTTCGGGCCTGGCTGATCGGCGAGCGCCATACGAGTAGCGGCACCGCGACGAAACACGCAAGCATCGCGAACAGCGCGAACCGTGGCGTCGCGGCGCTAGCGAGCGCGCCGCCGACCAACGCGCCGAGAGGTAGTGAGCCCCGGCTGAACACGCGGATCGATGCTGTGACCCGTCCCAGCATTTCCGCCGGCACATTGCGCTGCAACGCCGCCCGTACGCAGACGTTGAAGGCGGCGATGGCAGCGTTGGCACCGATGACGCCGATCACCGGCAGTGCGAGCCATCCGCCCGGACGCCCGAGCGGCACCAGCAGCAGCAACGGCGTGGTGACCATGGTCGAGATCCACAGCAAGCGCGCGTCACCGACCCGTCGCGCTAGAGGGCCCGCGACAAGCGAGCCGATGATGCCGCCGACTCCAGCGACGGCCACGATCGCGCCGATAGCGGCGGCGGGCAACCCGAGCTGGCGCGCGTAGAACACGAGCACGACAGCTGCGTACCCGCCGAAAATGAAGTTGGCGACGGTGACCGACGTGACCAGCGGTCGCAGCGTGGTTCCATGCACGACGTAACGGAGGCCGGCCACGATGTCCGCCCGCAGGCTGGCTCGTGGACCTCGCTCGGCCGACACCATCGACGATGCATGCGACTCGGGCACGCCGATGGTGGCGAGCGCGCATGCCGACACGACGAACGAGACCGCGTCGGCCAGCAACGTCGCCGGGGCGCCCACGACCTGGACGAGCACTCCGCCGAGACTCGGGCCCGCGACCTGCGCGGCGTTGGCGCCCGCCTCCATAAGACCGTTGCCATCGACGAGTCGGCCGGGTGGCACGACACTGGGCAGAAATGCCGGATAAGCGACGTCGAACGTGACGCTCAATGCGCCAGCCAGAAAGCCCGTGATCACGAGCTGCGTGACGGTCAAGACATGCCAGGCCGCCGCCACCGGGACCGACGCGAGCAGGAGCGCCGAGCCGATGTCGGTCGCGATGAGGATCGGCCGCCGGCGGACCCGATCGACCCAGGCACCGGCGGGCAACGCCACCAC
>DASQPR010000222.1:0-3043 GCA_035643815.1 Micromonosporaceae bacterium
CGGCGGGCCGGCGAAGCACCGCGTCCACGCGGCGCACGCCGGCCAGGACCGCGTCGCGACGCGCAGCCGACGAACGGTGGGGCCGCGAGACCTGGCCGCCGCGACGAGCACCGGCCCGCGGTAGCGCCGCCCGCCGGGCCGCCCGTCGCCGCCGGGCCGCCAACTTCCCCGGCCCGCTGGACGTCGTGGGCAAACTCATCGTCGGCTTCTGGATGGGCATCGCGCACCTGCTCGGCTGGATTGTCCGGGCGGTCGGCCGGCAGGCGGCGACGGCGCGCGGCCTGCATCCGCAGCATCAACGCGACGGCGCCGCGCTCCTCGCTTTCGCCGCGGCCCTGCTGCTCGCCGTGGCCGTGTGGTTCGATCAGGGCAGTGTCGTCGGCAAGGACATCAACGAATTCGCCCGACTGCTGCTCGGCGCGGGCGCGGTCGCACTGCCACTCATCTTGGTGATCGTGGCGATCCGCATGATGCGGCATCCGGAAGAACCGGAGGAACATCACGGCCGCGGAGTCGTCGGCTGGTCGGCGATCTTCGCCGGCTGGACCGGCCTGCTGTATCTGCACGCGAGCGAGCGCCAGCGGATCGAGATTTCGGTCTCGGGTGGCGTGCTCGGCCGGCTGACCGGCGATCTGTTCGCCCGTGCGGTCAGTCCGTGGGTCGCCGTGCCGGTGCTGGCGATGTTGACGGCGTTCGGCCTCCTGGTCGTGACGGCGACGCCGATCAACAAGATCCCGTCGCGGTTGGCGCAGTTGCGCGACATGGCGCTCGGTCGAGTCGGGGGTCGAGCACCGGCCGACTATGACGAGACCGCCGACGACGACTTCGATGACTACGACAAAGAGCCGCCGGTCGTTGGCCGCCGGCGGTCGGGTGGCCGGCGACGCCAGTCCGCGTTCTCCGACGACGCGCTCGATCGCCGTCCGTTGCCGCTGCCGATCGAATCGGCCGCCGATCCCGATCCGATCTCCGCCCGCGAGACGATCGCGCTGCCGCGACCCAGCCGGTCACGTAAGGCGCCCGAGCATTCGGCGCTGCCGCTGCGGCACGAGCAACTTGTGCTGACCGATGGCGACTACAAGTTGCCGCCGTCCAATATGCTCGGCGCCGGCGAGCCGCCGAAGGCGCGCAGCAAGGCGAACGACGACGTGATCGCTGCGCTCACCGGCGTCTTCGATCAGTTCGACGTCGACGCCGCGGTCACCGGATTCACCCGCGGGCCGACGGTCACGCGCTACGAGGTCGAACTCGGCCACGGCGTCAAGGTCGAGCGGATCACCCAGCTGTCGCGCAACATCGCCTACTCGGTGAAGTCGCCTGATGTGCGCATCATCAGCCCGATCCCGGGCAAGAGCGCGGTCGGCATCGAGGTGCCGAACCTGGACCGGGAGAACGTCGCGCTCGGCGACGTGCTGCGATCGCGGTTGGCCAACTCCGACCACCACCCGCTAACGGTCGCGCTGGGCAAGGACATCGAAGGCGGGTACGTCGTCGCGAACCTCGCGAAGATGCCGCACATCCTGATCGCCGGCGCGACCGGTGCCGGCAAGTCCTCGTGCCTCAACACGATCCTGGTGTCGCTGCTGGCCCGGGCCACCCCGGACGAGGTACGCCTGCTCCTGGTCGACCCGAAACGCGTCGAACTCACGTCGTACGAGGGCATCCCGCATCTCGTCACGCCGATCGTGACGAACCCGAAGAAGGCGGCCGACGCGCTGGACTGGGTCGTGCGCGAGATGGACATGCGCTACGACGACCTGGCGGCGGCCGGCGTCCGGCACATCGACGACTACAACAAGAAGGTCCGCTCCGGTCAGATCAAACCGCCGCCCGGCAGCGAGCGCGTCATCACTCCGTACCCGTATTTGTTGGTGGTTGTGGACGAGCTCGCGGACCTCATGATGGTCGCGCCGCGCGACGTGGAGGACGCGATCGTCCGGATCACGCAGCTTGCCCGCGCAGCCGGCATCCATCTCGTGCTGGCCACGCAGCGACCGAGCGTCGACGTCGTCACCGGTCTCATCAAGGCGAACGTTCCGTCGCGGTTGTCGTTCGCGACATCGAGCCTCGCCGACTCGCGCGTCATCCTCGACCAGCCGGGTGCGGAGAAGCTGATCGGTCGCGGTGACGCGCTGTTCCTGCCGATGGGGGCCTCGAAGCCGATCCGTCTGCAGGGCGCATGGGTCGCCGAGTCGGAGATCATCGACATCGTCAAGTTCTGCAAGAACCAGCGCGAGCCGGAGTTCCGCGCCGAGGTGTTCGCCGCCCCGGCCGAGAGCAAGCGCAAACCCGACGAGGACATCGGCGACGACCTGGAGCTGCTGCTGCAAGCGGCGGAGCTGGTGGTGACGAGCCAGTTCGGGTCCACCTCGATGCTGCAGCGCAAGCTCCGCGTCGGCTTCGCGAAGGCCGGCCGCCTGATGGACCTGATGGAGTCGCGGGGCATCGTCGGGCCGTCCGAGGGGTCCAAGGCACGCGACGTGTTGATCAAGCCGGACGAGCTAGCGGAGGTGCTTGACTCGTTGCGCGGGGCGCCGGTCGAGTAACCACTTTGGCACCCAAGCCGTTGACCGGTTGTGAATGTCACCCTGAGTATCCGTACAGCGCCGTGCTGGTACGTCGTCGCCGCTAGGTACCCTCTGTAGGTGCCGTCCAACCTGCCTTCCTCTGCCCCGCATGCCGCCGGATCTGCCCTCCCGGCCGCGCGCGCCGGCGCGCCACGACGGGTCGCCCTGCTGACCCTCGGCTGCGCGCGCAACGAGGTCGACTCGGAGGAGCTCGCGGCCAGGCTTGCCCAGGGCGGCTGGACGGTAACGACGGATGGTTCGGACGCCGACGTCGTGCTCGTGAATACCTGTGGGTTCGTGGAGAGCGCGAAGCAGGATTCCATCGATACGCTGCTCGCCGCGGCCGACACGGGCGCGAAGGTGGTCGCGACCGGTTGCATGGCGGAGCGGTACGGCCGGGAGCTGGCCGACAGTCTGCCCGAGGCGTCGGCGGTGCTGGGTTTCGACCACTACCCGGACATGGCGGCAACGCTCGA
>DASQPR010000223.1:0-3230 GCA_035643815.1 Micromonosporaceae bacterium
GCCACCCGCAAGCTCGGTGCGTTCCTGTCCCGGCAGTCCGGATCGGTCAGCTTCGATGCCGCCACCGCGCCGACGTTCTTCGACTTCACCGGTCTCGCGCGGGCGTTCGTACGCAAGACGTTCACAGTCCCGAAGGGCGCCGACCGGTTGGACGTGTCGTTCGCCGCGCCGACGCCGGTCTCGCCGATCCGGGTCAACCTGATCGACCCGACCGGGCGTTTCCAGCAGTACTCGTCGCCCCAGGGCAACGGGAACTTCGGCCACGTCGATGTCAACCTTCCGATGGCCGGCACGTGGTCGGCGTACTTCGTGATGGCGCCGACGTCCGGCTTCAACGGTCCGGTGCACTTCAGCTTCACGACCCAGAAGTTCGCGACGTCTGGTTCGGTGTCGCCGTCGTCGGTCAGCATCCCGGCCCACGGCAGCCGTACGGTGAAGGTGTCGACCAAACTGGCCAAGGCCGTCGGTGACGTGTCGGCGGCCGTACAGGTGACGCCGACCCGTGGTGCGGTCGTCTCGGTGCCGCTGACGTTGCGGACACTCGTGCCGACGAGCAAGCAGAGCAACACGTTCACCGGTGTCGTCACCGGTGGCAACGGCCGCAACGTCCCGATCTTCGGTCCGGCCCAGTCCAATGTGTACTACCTGAATGTGCCGGCGGCGAAGAAGGACATGACGGTCGGGCTCACCCTGGATAGCGACGCCGGCGACATCATCGAGGCACTCCTGACCGATCCGAACGGCCAGGTCGCGTCCTACCAGTCGAACGTCAACTTCGACAATGCCGGCAATCCGCAACAGAGCAACGGGCTTCAGCTTTACAGGCGCTCGCCCGTCGCCGGTCGGTGGATCCTTTCGCTGCTGGTGATCGACCCGGTCACCGGACTCGAGGTGAGCCAGGGCTTCCACGCGACGCTCGGGTTCAACACCGTCAAGGTCAGTGCGACGTTGCCCAACAGCGCGTCGACCGTCCTCACAGCCGGCCAGTCGGTCAACGTGCCGGTCAAGGTCACTAACACCGGCCTGGTCCCGTTGACATACTTCGCCGACGGTCGGTTGAACACCACCGGCGACCTGCCACTGAGGGAACTATCCGGCACGCCACAGCCGATCGACCTGCCGGTCGCTCCGGGAATCGCGCCGCGGTGGCAGGTGCCGCCGGACGTGACGCACTTCAACGTGGCCGCGGTCGCAACGACGGGCGTCAACCTCGACCTGTTCTACACGTCCGGCAACCCAGATGTGTATGCGGCCAACGTCAACAACTCGGCAACGTGCAACGTCGACGCGCCTCAGGTGTCGCCCGGATTGTGGGCCGCGGACATCGGCCAGACAGGTCCGTTCGACGGTCCCGCGCCGCACGGCACGTTTACCATCTCGGCCACCGCACACGGCCAACTGTTCGACCCGGCGATCAGCTCGACGACGGGCGACGTCTGGGCCGCAGGGGTCGACCCCGGCGCCAACACTGCAGTGGCCGATCTCCTGCGCCAAGGTCGGGCCGCCGCAGCCAAGATCAGCGAGGGTACGCGCCTCGCGACGTCGGGAGCGGCAACGGGGTCGGCTGGATCCGCGGACGCGGCTAAGCCGACCGGCACTGGTCCGATCACGCTGTTCCCGGGCCAGTCCACGACGATCACGGTCACCATCACGCCGACCGGCGCGCCGCACAGTCTCGTGCGCGGCCACCTCTACGTCGACACGTTCGGGTTCCTCACCGGTTCCGGTGACGAACTGATTGACCTGCCGTACGCGTACACCGTCGGGTGATGTGTAGCCGGCAGGAGTAGGAAGCCGCATCCCGCAATGGATGCGTTGGGGGACGGCAGGCCCGGGCTGCGCGGACCGGGCCTGCCGTTTGCCGCGCGGTCGCTCCGTGGCAGCCGTCGCGGCGATCCCAACCGTTCGCTCTTGCCCGTCATGATCCACCGTGGCGGACGATTGGTGTCGCTGCAGCGGCCGTAATCGTCCATCACGGTGGATCATGGGCCCCGGACCGGGCGACGGCCGATCCGAGAACGCTAATGAATCCGACAAAGCGCCCAAAGGCTATCGACCGATAGACGGTCCGGCGTAGCGTAGAAACATGGCCAGCAACGCGCCACCACCGCGTCCGTCAGATCCGCCCGCCGGGCAGTCGTTCGGGACGTCGACCGGCCTGCCGCCGACCGGTACGACCGGTGCCATCGAGCCGCAAGCGCGGCCGAAGCGCCGTGCCCGTGTGCCGGCAAAGGTGATCCTCACGCTCCTGATCCTGGGCGCGGCCCTGTGGTTCATCTTCGCCAACACCCAAGACGTCAAGATCAGACTATGGGTGCCTACGGTCAGCGGGCCGATGTGGCTCGTGCTGCTGGTGACGTTCGTCGTCGGCATGCTGCTCGGGCTCCTGACCCCGCGACTGATGCGTCGCCGGCGGACGAAGGCGGCGGCCCGGGCCGCGGCCCGATCCCAGGCACGATGACTGAAGCGTTCCGGCCGGCTGCGTGGGTTGGTCCAAGTAACCGGTTGCGCCGCTCGATCTTGCTGTGCGTCACGCGGCGCTGACAAGATGCCGGCCGATTGTGGTCACGCTGGGTGACAACACACCGTGATCGCGTCGGGACGGATCGTGGATGACCTGGGAATATCGACGCTTGCTTGTGCCAGATTGCGAGTCAGATCACCGACAGTTGTGGTGGCGCACCGCTCGCCTGACGTCACCCTCTGTCATGCCTGCTGAGCCTGTGGCGCACTTGGCGTGGCCCGTGTCCGGAAGCCGGCCAGAGGCCGGGCGCGGCCGAGTGTGTCACGCCGCCCGGTGGGCCTCTCGATAGGCGATGCCGCCGGGGATCGTGGCCACGAGCGCGTCCTGCACCCGGGCCGACTCCGGCAACTCCCACTCTGTCTGCTGTGGAGCGACCGTCCACCGTACGAAGCCGTGCGGCGTCCGGGTCGGCGGCGCCGGAATCCATGACCGCCGGCCGTGTAGGACGACGGAGTGCTGCTGGGCCAGTTCGGTGCGCAGCTCGGCACCCGGCCGTACGAGAAACATGTAGCGGCCCAACGGCGTAACCGCGACTGGTCCGCGGACCGCCCGCGCCGCCGGCACGCCGATATACGCCGGCACGTCGAGCACGTCGAACGCCCCGCCGGTGGCGAGCAGGACGGCATACGGCCGTCGGCTCCAGACTTCCGAGATTTCGACGGGATCAGTTGTCACATGATCGCTCCACGGCTCCCGAGCCGGATGT
>DASQPR010000224.1:0-10754 GCA_035643815.1 Micromonosporaceae bacterium
CGGATCACTGGGACACAATACTTGTCTAAGCGCCTGGACCGTGTTGCCTAAGCGCCTGGACCGTGCTTGCCTAAGCGCCTGGACCGTGTTGCCTAAGCGCCTGGACCGTGTTTGCCTAAGCGCCTGGACCGACTGGTCGGCGCACTCCGAAGGAGTCCGCCGCGATGGGGCGGGCCCGAGTTACGCGGTGTGACGCATCGTGCGAAGCCCATAGCGAACAACCGATGACGTGCGCGTGGCCGGGCGGGCATTCGGACGGGTGTGCTGCTAGCGTCGCAGGGGTGTCGCGCATCCGGACCGAACGGCTGGTCAATCTCGTGATCTGCATGCTGTCGACGCGTCGGTTCCTGACCGCCGCGCAGATTGCCGCGACCGTGCCCGGCTATGAGCACGACCCGAATGATCCCAAGGACCACGAGGCGTTCCAACGCAAGTTCGAGCGCGACAAGGCCGAGCTGCGCGACCTGGGTATCCCACTGGAGACCGGCGCGTCGAGTGCCTTCGAGGCCGAGCCCGGCTATCGGATCACCCGCCGCGACTATGCGCTGCCGGACATCCCGCTCGCGCCGGACGAGGCGGCGGCGGTGGGCATCGCCGCCCGGCTGTGGCGCCACGCCGGGCTGGCCGAGGCGGCGTCGTCCGGCCTCGCGAAGCTGCGCGCCGCCGGCATCGACGTCGACCCGCAGGCCACGCTCGGCGTCGAGCCGGTGGTCACCGTCGACGCGGCCTTCGGGCCGCTTACCGCCGCGACGCGCAACCGGCAGACGGTCACGTTCGATTACCGGGTGCCAGAGGCCGACCGCGCCACGCGCCGCCGTCTGCAGCCATGGGGCGTCGTGTGTTGGCGTGGCCGGTGGTACGTAGTCGGATACGACCTCGACCGCCAGGCGGAACGGTGTTTCCGCCTGTCCCGCATGGTCAGTGCGGTGCGGCCGGACGGACCGACCGGAGCGTACGAGTTGCCGGAGAACCTCGATCTGATCAGCTATGTCGCGCACTCCTACAGCCATCCGGAGCACACGAAGCGGGCCACGCTGCTCGTGGCGCCCGGGCGGGCTGCTGGCGTCCGCCGCTGGGCCGAATCGGTCACGCCCGCGCTCGCCGCCGATGGAGCCGCGCCGGCCGGCCCGTCGCCGGATGCGACATCCCGCCGTGGTGACGTGATCGTCATCGGTTACGCCGACCCGTGCGGGTTCGCATCCTGGATCGTCGGTTACGGCGCCGACGTCGAGGTTCTGGAGCCGGCGGAGGTGCGCGACGCGGTTATCGATCACCTCCGGGAGATGATCGCGACCATGGGCCTCGGCAACCCGCACGACGCGGGCCGCGACGCGGATCGCGACTCGACACCGGTGGCGGCGGAGGTCGGCTGATGCCCGCGAACACCGCCGGCGACCGTGTCGCCCGGCTACTGAACCTCGTGCCGTACCTGCTGGCACGACCGGGCATCGGGATCGCGCAGGCGGCGACCGAACTCGACATCAGCGAGCGCCAGCTCCGCGAGGACCTGGAGTTGCTGTGGGTGTGCGGGCTGCCCGGGTACGGTCCGGGCGACCTCATCGACATGGCTTTTGACGGCGACAACGTGACGATCACGTACGACGCCGGCATCGACCGACCGCTGCGACTAACGCCGGACGAGGCGCTCGCTCTCGTCGTGGCGCTGCGCATGCTGGCTGAGATGCCCGGGATCGACGGTCGGGACGCGATCGAGCGGGCGCTCGCCAAGATCGAGGCCGCGGCCGGTGACGTCGCCGAGGCGCCGGTCGCCGTACGGATGCCGGGCGACGCCGACCGTCTGGCGACCATCCGAGGTGTCGTCGACCGGCGGCGGGCGCTGCGGATCACCTACTACACGGCGACTCGGGACGAGACGAGCGACCGCGTCATCGATCCGATGCGCGTGCTGCTCGTCGAGGGTCGGGCGTACGTGGAGGCGTGGTGCCGGCAGGCCGAGGCGGTGAGAATGTTCCGGGTCGACCGGATCGACGGCTTCACCGAGCTGGACGAGCCGGCCCGGCCACCGCGCGAGGCCCGGTCGAACGACTTCAGCGACGGCGTGTTCCGGTCCAGCCCCGACCAACCGCTCGTGACGCTTCGAGTGAGCCGAAGCGCGCGATGGATCACCGAGTATTACCCGTGCGAGTCGGTCGCCGACACCGAAGGCGAGCTGTGGCGGGTGACGCTGCGCGTCAGCGACTTGGCGTGGGCGCGGCGGCTGGTCCTTGGGCTCGGGTCGACCGTTGTGGTGCTCGATCCTCCCGAGCTGGTCGAGGCGGTCCGGGAAGAGACAAACCGGGCACTCGACGCGTACGGCGTCAGCGTGTCCTAGGCTCACGGACATGCTTGTGCTCTGGATCGTCATCGGCGTCGTCGTCGGCAGTCTGCTCGTGCTCGCGCTGGTCGCATCGCGTACCGTCGGCCGCCTGGACGAGTTGCGCCGTGCGCTCCGCCGCGTACAAAGGCTGGGTGAGGACGCCGACAAGCTCCGTCCGAAGATCGAGGACATGCAGGCGACGCTGGGGCTGCTCCAGGCCCGTAGCACCCGCACGACGGAGCACATCGCGGCGTTGAAGGCACGGCGGGCCGGCGCCACCGACAGCGGACATTGATCGCCGCTCCGTCAGAACCGCTCGATCTACGCGAACCAGCAGCGATCGGCCTGAACTGCTCGATCAGCGAGAACCAGCGGCGATCTCCGGACCCCGGGCGTTTACCGGGTTTTGGCCGCTGCCGGGTTGACCGGCCGGTGCCACGTCGGCAATCCTTACGGAGCAAAAAGATCGCGGAGCCGCACCGGTCGAAGCTCGCGACACTCGACGTAGGATAGGGCGTCGGTCCAGGTGCGGTTGACATGAGGCATGAGGGGTGGCGGCATGGGCAGCTTGAGGCCATGGCACATCGCGGTATTGGTCGTGGTGCTGATCCTGCTGTTCGGCGCGAAGCGCTTGCCGGACGCGGCACGCTCGCTCGGCCGCTCGATGCGCATCCTGAAGACCGAGGTCAAGGGCATGTCGGACGACGACGTGGAGAGCAAGGCCGAGGCGCAGCACGGCCGGGCACCACTCGACAGCCGGCCCCAGTTGGACCGGCAGCAGGATGGTATGCCAACGCACGGCTCGGGCCATGAACAGACGCACGACCCGATCCAGCGCGTCCGCGACAACTGACGCCGGCGTGATCGGATAGCCCGTGTCCGCCGAGGGTAAGCGCGTCACGCAGTTCCAGCGTGCGTCGGACGGCTCGATGACGCTGTTCGAGCATCTGCGAGAGTTGCGCGGCCGTTTATTCAAGGCGTCCCTCGGTGTCGCGGCCGGCACGATCATCGGTTTCGTCGTCGCGCATCGCGTGATCAATTTCCTCATCGCGCCGTACTGCGACTTCCAGGCCGACAAGGCACCCGGTGTGTCGTGTACGTTCTCCGCCGCCGGCCCGCTGGATTCGTTTGTAGTGACGTTGAAGGTGGCGCTCTACATCGGCCTGCTCATCGGCGCGCCGGTCTGGCTCTACCAACTATGGGCGTTCATCGCGCCAGGCCTGCACCGCAACGAGCGTCGCTACTCCTACATTTTCGCTGCGATCGCCGCGCCGCTGTTCGGTGCCGGGATGCTGCTGGCTCACCTGATCGTATCGAAGAGCCTGCATTTCTTCCTTAACAGCGGCAGCTTCAACGTCGTCGTCGGCATCAGCGGCTATTTCAGCTTCGTGACGAAGATGATGCTGCTGTTCGGCGCGGGCTTCGAGTTCCCCTTGCTGATCGTGATGCTCAACCTCGTCGGGCTGGCCAGCGGAAAGCGACTGCTCGGTTGGTGGCGGCAGGCGATCTTCCTGATGTTCCTGTTCGGTGCCGTGGTGACGCCCTCGCCGGACCCGTTCGGGATGAGCATCCTCGCCGGCTGCATGGCGATCCTCTACTTCGGCGCGGTCGGGTTCGCATTGCTCAACGACCGTCGGCGCAGCCGCAAGGCCGCAGCACTCGCCACCGTGAGCGACGACGAACTGTCGCCGATCGATGACCTCGATGAGATCGACGCCGGTGATCCGATCGCAGCGCCCGAGCCGGTCGCTCCGGCCCAGCCCATCGAGCGGCGGTACGACGACTTCACCTGATCTGATCGCCGCTGACGGGTCGGATCCATCGCGCTGGGGTGTGGTCGGGCGCCCGACACCGGCGGTGCCCCCACTGCCGGCGATGCACGGCTATTCTCGACCGACCCGGTCGCCGACCGGTCATTCCGCAGTGTCGCCGCAAAGGCCTGACGTGACCTCAACAATGCCCGACGCCGCCGTTCCATCCGTACCGGGTGGGCCGGTCGCCGTCCTTTTCAATCCGACCGCCGGCCGGGGCCGGCACCGGTCGTCCGTACCGGCGGTGCTCGAAACCCTGCGCACGGCCGGGCGACCGGTGCAGATGTTGACCGCCGCGTCGGCGGACGCGGCGATATCGGCGGCGCGCGCGGCCGTCGAGGCCGGTGCCGGCGCGCTGGTCGTGGCCGGCGGCGACGGTACGGTCAACCTCGGGCTGCAAGTGGTCGCCGGCACCGATGTCGCTTTCGGGGCGATCCCGATGGGCACCGGCAACGACGTCGTTCGCGAGGTCGGCCTGCCGACGGATCCGGTCGCGGCGGCCGGGGTGATCGCCGACGCATTACGCACCGGCCGGCGCCGCCGCGTCGACCTGGCCCGGATGGTGCCGTCGGTCGGACAGCCGCGATGGTACGGCGGGGTATTGGGCGCCGGATTCGATGCGATGGTCAACGAACGGGCCAACCGGATGCGGTTCCCACGCGGCCCTCGGCGTTACGACGTGGCGATCGTCGCCGAACTTTTCCGGCTCAAGCCGCGCCCCTACATCCTGCGCCTCGACGGTGTCGAGCATCGGCTGGACGCGGTCCTGGTCGCGATCGGCAACACACCCGCGTACGGCGGTGGGATGCGCATCTGCCCGGCCGCCGACGCCAACGACGGACTACTCGACATCGTGATCGCCGGCCCCATCAGCCGGACCACGCTGATCCGAATCAAGCCGCGCGTGTACGCGGGCACGCACCTGTCGCATCCGATGGTCACGTCGTACCGGGCCCGGGAGGTCGAGATCGACGCCGACGGGATCACCGCGTACGTCGACGGCGAACGTACGTCGCCGCTGCCCGTGACGGTGACGGCGGTCCCCGGCGCGTTGACCTTGCTCGGGTAGCGCCGATCTGCGACGACCGTGCGCGGATCGGCGAGGACCGAACGCGGATCGGCGCGGATCCGGCGCGCGTCTGTGCGCGGTCAGTCGAGTGTCGGGTGACCGGCGAGCGCGCACACGGCGGACAGGCCGTTCGCCGCGCCGGGACCGGCCGCCGGGACGACGTACGCCGCGCAACCGATGGCTACCGCGGCCGCGTCGGTGGGCGTGTCGCCGACCATCAGCGCGTGCTCCGGGTCGACCTGGAGCTTGGCGCACGCGTACTCGAAGATCGCCGGATCCGGCTTGACGCGGCCGATCTCGTACGAGAGCACGTAGACGTCGACGTAGTCGGCCAGACCGTACGTCTCGAAGATCGGCCTGATGTCGAAGCCGATGTTGCTGACGATCCCGATGCGCTTACCGGCCGCCTTGAGCGCCGCCATGGTCACCGCCGCATCGGCATACGCCCGCCAGCCACGTGGCGAGAGAATCCGTTCGTAGAGCGCATTGGTCAGCCCGTCGATCGGGCTGTCCACGGTGTCGGAGAGACCGGTGAACGCGGCGCGGTGCGCGTACTCGTACAGGTCGCGGGTCGCCCAGACCTCGATCAGGTGCGGCGGCACCCGAGCCGGCAACGGTCCACCGGGCCGGCCGGCGGTCACCAGCCGGTCGGCGAGGATCGTCGCGTGGGCCACGTCGAGCGCCGTGCCGCATTCGGCGGCCGCCGCCCGGACCCAGGTCACGGCGTCCTCGACCTGGGCGAGCGTGCCGTGGAAGTCGAACAGAACGGCATCCGCGCGCCGGAGGCCGCCAGCGCTCCTGTCGGTCGATCCAGCGCTCGTACCGATCGATCCGGGTTCGGTCGGCGCGCCGGGAATCGGCGGTTCGGCTTCCTCCGGCACGAAGGCACCATACGCCCCGGTGGCTGTCGCCCCGCACGACCCACCCGAACCGCCCGGAACGTGACCAACCGCACGGTCGGCGCGACGGGGCGTACGCACGGGCGCACGACCGATCGCAGCGGTCATCCACTAGCCTGGAGGCGTGACCAGCCCCGCCGAGCGGTATGCCGCGTCCCGTCGGCGGGCGGCGACGGCGGCACGGAATCCGGCGCTCACCGAGTTCGTTGCCGATCTTCCGTTCGAACTCGACCCCTTCCAACGCGAAGCCTGCGCCGCCCTCGAGGCCGGCGGCGGCGTACTCGTCTGCGCGCCGACCGGCGCCGGCAAGACGGTGGTCGGCGAGTTCGCAGTGCACCTGGCGCTACGTGCGGGCAATGGCAACTCCGGCGGTACGCCCAGACGGAAATGCTTCTACACGACACCGATCAAGGCGCTGTCCAACCAGAAGTTCCACGACCTCGTCGAGCGGTATGGAGCGGCCAACGTCGGCCTGCTCACTGGCGACAACTCGATTAACGGCGATGCGCCCGTCGTCGTGATGACGACCGAAGTGCTGCGCAACATGCTCTACGCCGGCTCGACGACGCTCGACGGCCTCGGGTACGTCGTCATGGACGAGGTGCACTACCTGGCCGACCGATTCCGTGGCGCGGTGTGGGAAGAAGTCATCATCCACCTCCCGGCCAGCGTGACTCTCGTGTCGTTGTCGGCCACGGTCTCCAACGCGGAAGAGTTCGCCGACTGGCTCACGACCGTACGGGGTGAGACGGCGGTCGTGGTCACCGAGCACCGTCCGGTGCCGCTGTGGCAGCACATGCTCGTCGGCAAGCGCTTGTTCGACCTGTTCCACGACGCGAACGCCGCGGCCAAGCACGACGTCCATCCCGAGTTGCTGCGATACACCCGCGAGATGGGCCGTCGGTTGGACGCCGACGACTTCCGCCGGCGCGGCCGGTCGCGTCGCTGGCCACCGCCGGCCCGCCCGGACATCATCGAGCGCCTCGACCGCGACGGGCTACTGCCGGCGATCGATTTCATCTTCAGCCGGGCCGGCTGCGACGCGGCGGTGCGCCAGTGTCTCGACGCCGGTCTGCGACTCACGACGCCGGACGAGCGCACCGAGATCCGGGAGATCGTGCAGGCCCGAACGGCGGCCATTCCGGCCGAGGATCTCAACGTCCTGGGCTATTGGGAGTGGCTCGACGGTCTGGAACGCGGTCTGGCGGCCCACCACGCCGGACTCTTGCCGACGTTCAAGGAGATCGTCGAGGAGCTGTTCGTTCGTGGGCTCGTCAAGGCCGTCTTCGCGACCGAGACGCTGGCGCTCGGGATCAATATGCCGGCGCGCTGCGTCGTGCTGGAACGGCTCGTGAAATTCAACGGCGAGCAGCACGTCGACCTCACGGCGGGGGAGTACACACAGCTCACCGGCCGGGCCGGCCGCCGTGGCATCGACATCGAGGGACACGCCGTCGTCGTGTGGTCGCCCGAGGTCGATCCGCGCCACGTGGCCGGGCTCGCCTCGACCCGTACGTACCCGCTGCGGTCGAGCTTCCGCCCGTCGTACAACATGGCGGTCAACCTCGTCGGCTCGGTCGGCGTCGATCCGGCTCGCGATCTGCTCGAGTCGTCGTTCGCACAGTTCCAGGCCGACCGCTCGGTTGTCGGCCTGGCCAAACAGGTGCAGGCGAACGCGGAGACGACCCAGCTGTACGAGATGGAAATGGCGTGCGACCGCGGCGACTTCGCGGAGTACTTCGATATCCGTATGAAGATCGCCGAACGCGAACGCGCCTTGGCGCGCCAGGGCGTGTCGGCGCGCCGCAACGCGGCGTTGACCGCCCTCGAAAAGCTGAAGATCGGCGACGTGATCCGCGTACCGTCGGGCAAGCGCGCCGGCCTGGCCATCATCATCGATCCCGGTGTCGGCGGCTTCCACGAGCCACGGCCGCTCGTGCTGACCGAGAGCCGGTGGGCCGGGCGCATTTCGGTGACCGACTTCTCCGCCCCGGTTGAGGCGCTCGCCCGTGTACGCGTACCGAAGGGATTCAATCCACGCTCACCGGCCGAGCGGCGCGACCTGGCCGCGAGCCTGCGCGCCACGCAGGTCGGGCGCGACCTGCGCCGACCGCCGCGACCTCGACGTGCCGCCGCCGACGATCGACAGCTCGATCAGCTCCGGCATGAGTTGCGCAAGCATCCGTGCCACTCGTGCCCGGATCGCGAAGACCATGCCCGGTGGGCGGAGCGGCGCTGGCGGCTGAACCGGGACACCGCCTCGCTGCGGGAGAAGGTTGCGAGCCGTACGGGTTCGCTTGCGCGCATGTTCGACGCGGTGTGCGCGGTGCTGACCAAGCGTGGCTACCTCGATCCGGGCGGTGTCACCGACTCCGGTCGGATGCTGGCGCGCGTCTGGACGGAGGCCGATCTGCTCGTTGCCGAATGCATCCGTCGCGACGTCTGGACCGGCCTGTCGCCGGCCGAGTTGGCCGCCGCCGTTTCGGTTGTCGTCTACGAAGCTCGTCGCGACGTGGACGAACACGCGTCGGTGCCGAACGGCTCGGTCGGCGACGCGATCGACGCCACCGAGGATCTGTGGGCCGAGCTGTCGGCCGACGAGCACGCGGCCGGCGTCGAGCTGACCCGCGAACCGGATCTCGGCTTCGTGTGGCCGATCTTCCGGTGGGCCCGCGGCGAGGCGTTGTCGAAAGTCCTGGCGAGCGGACACACCGCCGACGGCGATATGCCGGCCGGCGACTTCGTGCGGTGGGCGCGTCAGGTGGTCGACTTGCTCGGGCAGATCGCCGAGGCGGTGCCGAGTGGGCACCCGTTGCGTCATTCGGCCCGGGACGCCGCGCGTCTGGTGAACCGCGGCATCTTGGACTACTCCTCAGTAGCCTGAACTGCGGCGATCACGCTCCGTGCTCGACGCGTGCCAGATGAGTCGTGCCTTGAGCGCGTCTTTTCCGCCGCAACAGCAGATCCTTACACGTACAGTGACTTGTCCTGGTGGCCACCGATCGGCGAGTATGACTCGGGGCGCGATCGCCGAAGACCGTCCTACCCAAGCCGGGCTAGCCGTCCGGATCGGACGCAAGCGTGGCGTCCGTCATCACACGAGTGCCGTCCGACCGGATCGGCACCCGGACGTTCGGGGGAAGGTATTTCGTGGCACACGTCAGCGAGACGCAATACGGATGGCTCACCCCGACGCTCGCGTACCTGTTCTCGTTCCTCGGTTGCCTGCTGGGGTTGAACGCGACCGCGCGGGCCCGGCTGATACCGGTCGGAGGTCGGCGTGCTCGCTGGCTCATCCTCGCCGCGTGGGCGATCGGCGGCACCGGCATCTGGGTCATGCACTTCGTCGCGATGGTGGGCTTCTCGATCACCGGTTCGCAGGTCCGCTTCGATCTCAGCATCACGCTGGCGAGTTGGATCGCCGCCATTATCGTGGTCGGCTTCGGCCTGTTCATCGTCGGCTACACGACCCGGCCGACGTTCCCGAAGATTTTCGTCGCCGGCGTGTTCATGGGGGTGGGCGTCGCGGCGATGCACTACACCGGGATGGCGGCCATGCGGATGGACGGCACCGCCATCTGGGACAAGCGCCTCATCATCGCCTCGGTCGTGATCGCGGTGGTTGCGTCGATCGTCGCGCTGTGGTTCACCGTGTCTGTCCGCAAGACGGGCGCCGTTGTCGGCGCCGCCGCAATCATGGGCGTCGCGGTCTGCACCATGCACTACACAGGTATGGCCGCGATGAAGGTCCATCTGAACCCGGTGCCGAGCGACGTCTCCGGCTTCCAGGCCGTGGCGTTCCTGGTGCCGATCTTCGTCTTCATGCTGGTCGTGGTCGTGGTGCTCGGCTACGCGATGCTGAACTCGGTGTCCGAGGACGAGACGGAGGCGCTCGGTGACCTCGAACAGCGCCTGGCCGGTTCCGCGGGCGCGCCGTTGACGAGGCCGTCGTCCTTCGGCTTCCGTATCGACCACGATCAGTTCTAGGCCGGCCCCGCGCGGCGGCCGCGATTAGCCGGCCGCCTGGTGCAGCGCGTCGACTAGGCGCCGTGCCGATCCGGCCAGGTTGTAGCGCTCGGCTAGGGCCAGCAGCTGATCACCGTCGACCGGAGCGTCCGGCAGCGTCGGCTTGAGACTCGGTAGCTTGACGTCGCGCGCGACGGCGACGACCTGTGGAGCCACTACGAGGTAGTCGCGCGCGGCCAAGAGTTTCGCCCGTACGCCTGGGGCGAAGCCGGCGTCGGGGTCATCGAGGGCGGCGACCATGTCGGCGAGCGTGCCGTACCGCGCGATGAGCCGCGCGGCGGTTTTCTCACCCACCCCGGACACGCCGGGCAGGCCATCGCTCGGATCGCCACGCAGGGCCGCGAAGTCGGCGTATCCGGCGGCGGGTACGCCGTAGCGGCGGTCTACGTACGCGTTGTCGCACACTTCCAGGTTGGCGACGCCGCGTCCGACATACAGCAGCCGTACCGGTTTCGCGTCGTCGATGAGTTGGAACAGGTCGCGGTCACCGGATACGACCTCGACCGGCCCCGGCTCGGTGGTCGCGAGCGTGCCCAGGACGTCGTCGGCCTCAAAGCCGTCCGCGCCGACGGCGGGGATGCCGATGGCGGCGAGCACGTCGAGGATGATCGGGATCTGCGGCGTCAGGTTGT
>DASQPR010000225.1:0-2151 GCA_035643815.1 Micromonosporaceae bacterium
CCCCGGCCAACCGATGACGTTTCAGACCTTCACCCGCGACGCCGACAGTCGCCGCCGATATTGGGCGCGCAGTTATCTTGGCTGGCGCACGATCGCCCGGGCCGCGCCCAACGCGGGACACGCCGCCGTCACCGCGTTGCAGGAGGCCCATCTCGTCGGTGGCATCATCACGCAGAACGTCGACGGCCTGCACCAGGCTAGCGGCGCACAGTCGGTAATCGAGCTGCACGGCAACCTGACGCGGGTCGTCTGCCTCGGCTGCGGCGACTCGATGGAACGCGGCGAACTCGACCGCCGCCTGCGCGAGGCGAACCCGACGTTCGACGCTGAGATCGCGGCGGTCAACCCGGACGGGGACGTCGACATAAGTGATGCCGATCTCGACGGATTCCATGTTGTCGGGTGCGGTGTGTGCGTCGGCGGGGTGCTCAAGCCGGACGTCGTGTTCTTCGGCGAGACCGTGCCGAGACCGCGTGTGGACACGTGTTTCGACCTCGTCGAGTCGGCCCGCGCGTTGCTGGTGCTCGGTTCCTCCCTGACGGTGATGTCAGGTCGGCGTTTTGTCTTGCGTGCCCTCAAGCGGGGAATCCCGATCGCCATCGTCAACCGGGGTGCCACGCGCGAGAGCGAACGCGCGGATCTGGTGATCGACGCCTCGTTGGGAGTGACCCTCTCTGCGGTTGTCGAACGGTGCGCGGCGCTGCCGGCCGCGGCCTGACGACGGCCGCGTGACGACGGCCGCGTGACGTCGGACGCCTGACAACGGCGCCTGACAACGGCGCCTCACAACGGCCGCTGACGACGGACGTGATCGATCGGACCTACCAACCCTGTCCGGTGATCCGCATCTACTCGGAGCGCGACCGCGTCGGTTCGCCGTCACTGACGCGTCCGTTTGCGTGCGTTCCGGATGAACGGGTGTCGGATGAACGGAAGCCCGCTGAACTCGTCTCGCCGGAGTCGGCGGAGTCGGCGCGGCCGTTCGGCGAACCGTGGCCATTGGCCGAGGTCGCTTCGCCGGCCGTGCCATGGTCACCGGCGGGCTCGGTCATCGTTGACGCGACGGCGCCGACGGCGCCGGTGCCCGACGTTTCCTGGTGGATCTTCTCGGCGGCGGACTGACGGCTGAGCGGAAGCTCGGGCAGGAACAGTGTGACGACAAGCGTCGCCACCATGATCACGATGGCGATGTAGAACACGAGCGACATCGAGCCGGCAAAGCCGACCTTGAACGGATGGGCGAGCGCGCTGGCTAGATGGTTCAGGAACGACGTGTCCTGCAACGAGCTCGATCCGCCCGACGATTGCCGCAGCACGTTCAACTGGTCGGGGTGGGCCGCCGCGGCCGCTCGGAAGGCCGGCTGATTCGCGGCGGACGCGTACGCTGCCTGGATCTTGTCCGGCAACCGGCTGAACAGGATCGAGAGGAACACGGCGGCGCCGATCGTGCCGCCCATCGACCGGAAGAATGTGACCGACGAGGTGGCGACACCGATCTCGCGCGGGGAAGCCGCGTTCTGCGCGGCGGTGACCATCGGCTGCATCGAGCCGCCGAGACCAAGGCCCATCAACACCATCGGCAGAAACACGCGGGGGAACGACGTGTCCGCGGTGAGCCGAGAGAACAGCGCCATCGCGACGATCATCAGCGCGCCGCCGATGATCGGGAAGATCTTGTAGCGCCCGGTTCGGGTGATCGTCTGGCCGGCCACGATCGAACCCACCATCATGCCGAGCACCAGCGGCAGGATCTCGAGGCCGGCGCGGGTCGGGCTCGCGCCCTTCACCACCTGCAGGTAGAGCGGCAGCAGCAGGATCGCGCCGAACATCGCCGTGCCGATGAGGAAGCTCGTCGTGACAGCGACGGAGAACGTCCGGCCATGGAACAGGCGCATCGGCAGCAGGGCCTCATCGCCATACCGTCGCTCCACGAGGAGGAAGGCGATGAGGCCGACGGCGCCGATGAGGTAGCAGGTCAGTGCCGTCCCGGAACCCCAGCCCCACGACGAGCCCTGCTCGGCCACGATCAGAAGCGGCACGAGGCATATGATCAACGCGAGGGCACCCGGCCAGTCGATGCGGTGCTTGCGCCGCTCCTGCTGCGCGTGCAGGACCTTGGTGACGACGACCAGTGCCGCCGCCGCAATCGGG
>DASQPR010000226.1:0-4167 GCA_035643815.1 Micromonosporaceae bacterium
TTCGTCGCGGCGTGGCCGAGGCGCTGCCGTTCGAAAACGACAGCTTCGACCTCGCGATGGCACAACTCGTGGTCCATTTCATGCGTGATCCGCTGGCCGGGCTGGTGGAAATGGCACGAGTCACCCGACCAGAGGGCATGGTTGCCGCGTGCGTATGGGACCACGCCGGCGTCGGCGGTCCGCTGTCATTGTTCTGGCGAGCCGTTCGCGACCTCGATCCGGCCGCGCCTGACGAGTCCGATCTTGCCGGCGCGCGCGAGGGCCAGCTCGTCGCGTTGTTCGAACGGGCCGGGCTGCGACTCGTCGAGCCGGCGACACTGCGGGTCCGGGTCAACTTCGCCACCTTTGACGACTGGTGGGAGCCGTTCACGTTCGGCGTCGGGCCGGCCGGGAGTTACGTTGCTGCGCTCGATCCCGTACACCGGGATGCACTAAAGGCACGCTGTGCCGAGCTATTGCCGCAACCACCGTGTGATCTCGACGCATCGGCGTGGACCGCGCTCGGCCGAGTCTGACGCACCACCGATCCGGTTGTCGTCAGGGCCGATCCCCGGTGAATGTCAGTCGGATGTCGAGGCCACCGTCCGGCCGAGCCCTCGGAATGAGGCTGGCTCCGTGGGCGACGGCGATGGCACGAACGATCGCCAGGCCGAGTCCGTGTCCATCGTCGTGACGGAGGCGTTGACCGTCGACGCGCTGGAACGGTTGAAAGAGACGGTCGACCTGATCGGGCGCGACCACCGGTCCTGTGTTGCGTACGGTGATCTCGCCGCGCCCGCCGACCGTCGTCGTCGCTATCTCGACGTGACCATCGGCGGTGTTGTGGCGCAGAGCGTTGTCGACGAGATTCGCGACCAGGCTCTCGATAAGGTGCGGGTCTCCGCTCGCGGGGGCGGGTCGCAAACTCGGGTCGACGTGGACGCGGCGACGTTCGGCTTCGTCGCGGCGGGACGACACGACGCCGCGCGCAATGACGGCGAGGTCGAGCGGCTCCCACCGCGTGACCGGCTGTTCGCTGCTGGCTAGGGTGAGCAGGGCCGCGATCAGACGTTCCTGGCCTTCGCCGAGTGTGAGCACCTCCCGGCACGCAGCCCGCAGCGATTCCGTGGTGGCCTCGGGATCGGCCAGTGCGACCTGCAACAGCGTGCGCTCGGCGGTCAGGGGCGTCCGCAGTTCGTGGGATGCGTTGGCGACGAAGTGGCGCTGCGATTCGAACGATGCGTGCAGCCGCGCGAACAGGTCGTCAAGGGTGTCACCGAGTTCGGTGAACTCGTTGTGTCCGGACAGATCGAGGCGTCGGTCGAGGTTGGTGGCGGAGATGTCCCGCGCGGTCGCGGTGATGGTGCGTAAGGGTTTCAGGAACCGACCGGCGATCAGCCAGCCGATGCCGAGGGAGACGACCGCCATCACGGCGAGTCCGATCGCCGAGTTCGTGACGACCCGGTGTACGTCGGCGGCCGAGGCACTGGGCGTCGGCGCGCCGTCCGGGCCGACGTGAACCGACTCTCGAACGCCCGCCAGTGGCACGGCCAGGAGCAGCGCGCCCGAGATGAAGAACGGTACGGCGTAGAGCAGAGTCAACTGCGTCCGCAACGTCCGACGCGGATGCCGGCGACGGGTGATGGCTCTCCGATCCGGTAACCGCCCTCGCGCACGGTGTGGATGACGGGCGGCTCCCCGAGTTTGGAGCGCAGCCGGCGGATCGTCGTCTTCACCGTCGTGGTGAACGGGTCGGCCGCTTCGTCCCAGACGCGTTCGAGGAGTTCCTCGGCGGAGACCAGGCGTCCCGCCGCGCCGAGAAGGCACTCCAGGACGGCGAACTCCTTGGGGCTGAGGTCCAGCCGCCGGCCGTCACGCGTCACCACCCGCCGACTCGCGTCCAGCGTGATGTCGCCGGCCCGCAGAGTCGGTGGGAGCGCCGCCGGCGAGCGACGGGCCAGAGCGCGGATGCGGGCGACGAGTTCGGTGAAATCGAACGGTTTCGTCAGGTAGTCGTCGGCGCCGAGGCCAAGGCCGTCGACGCGTTCGGTGACGGTGCTGGCCGCGGTGAGCATCAACACCCGGCTGTACGGGTGGCTGGCGACGATCTGCCGACAGACATCGTCGCCGTGGATACCGGGAAGGTCGCGGTCGAGGACGACGACGTCGTAACGCGTGACGGCCAGATGCTCGACAGCGTCGGCGCCGTCGCAGACGACATCGACGGCCATACCCTCACGGCGCAGGCCGGTCCCGAGCGTACGGGCCAGGATCTCGAAGTCCTCGACGACTAGCACTCTCATGATCTTCTATCGGTCCTCTTGCGTCGCCAGGCGGTGCCCCGCCGGTCGACGGGGCGTCCGGTCGACGGGCCGTCGGTCGACGGGCCGGGCCGGTCGACGGCCGTACCCGCCGATGGTTCGTGTCGACGCGACCTTCGCAGATCGCAGGTGCCAGCACGGTGTCAGCCGGCGACACCGGGCTGACACCGAGCCGAGCGTACAAACAGCAGCGACGCAGGACCACCAGGCGAAAAGGATCATCACATGAGCAGCGCGACGATCGTCGTCACCGACCTCCGGAAGCGGTTCGGGTCGACGCTAGCCCTCAACGGAATGTCGTTTACCGTCCGACCGGGCCAGGTCACCGGATTCGTCGGACCGAACGGCGCCGGCAAGTCCACCACGATGCGGGTCATCCTAGGCCTGGACTCGGCCGACGCCGGCGAAGCGTTGATCGGCGGGCAGCCGTACAGGCGACTGCCGCGTCCGCTATGCCATGTTGGCTCTCTGCTCGACGCGGGCGCATTGCAGCCAAGTCGTACGGCGCGCAACCACCTGCGATGGTTGGCCCGGTCGCAAGGCCTGTCCGATCGGCGCGTCGATACGGTGATCGACCAAGCCGGTCTGACTGCGGTTGGTCGGCGGCGGGCGGGCGGATTCTCCCTAGGCATGCGGCAACGGCTGGGCATCGCGGCGGCGCTGCTGGGCGATCCGCCGACGTTGATGCTGGACGAACCGTTCAACGGCATGGATCCCGAGGGGATCATCTGGATGCGCGGCTTCCTGCGGTCGCTGGCCGCGCAGGGCCGGGCCATCCTGGTGTCCAGCCACTTGATGAGCGAGTTGCAGGACACCGCCGATCATCTGGTGGTCGCCGGCCACGGTCGAGTCATCGCCGATACAAGTGTCGCGCGTCTCCTGGCGACGGCCTCCGGAGGCCGGGTCACCGTACGCACCGCGTCGCCGTCGGCGGAACTCGTACTGGCCGACGCGGGTGGCACCGTGACCCGTACGGATCCGGACACGTTGACGATCGCCGGGCTTCCGGCCGAGGTCATCATCTCGGTGCTCAACCGACACCAGGTGACGTTCTCCGAGGTGGCGGCCCATCGAGCCACGCTCGAAGAGGCCTATCTCGAACTCACCCGGGACGCGGTTGAGTTCCGGGCGGCGGCACCGGAGTTGGCCCGATGACGGCCGCAAAACCCAACGCAAAACCCGACGCGGAAACAGACGCGGCGACGGGTGCGATGAGGAGCGCGATAACCGGCGGCCTCGTCGACATCGATCCGGCCATCGCGCCGGTCGAACGCCAACGGTTCACGCACCTGCTGAACGCCGAGTGGATCAAGTTCCGGACCGTACGCGGCTGGGTTCTCGCTCTGCTTGCCGCCGCGGTCGCGATCATCGCATTCGGAGTGGGACCGAGCATGCACGGTTCGTGTGGCTCCGGCTCGGCGGCATGTGCGGTGTTGATCGGACCGGGCGGCCAAGAGGTGACCGACAGCTTCTACTTCGTACATCAGTCGCTTGCCGGCGATGGCAGCATCACCGTTCGGGTCACGTCGCTGACCGGACTGATTCCCACTTCCGCGACCGGTCGAGACGCGGCGATCGGCACACGCCCGGGCGTGGTGCCGTGGGCCAAGGCCGGGCTCATCGTCAAGGCGAGCACCCGACCCGGCTCGGCGTACGCCGCTGTCATGGTCACCGGCGGTCACGGCGTACGGATGCAGTACAACTACACGCAGGACATCGCCGGCCGACCCGGCCCCGCCTCCCCGACGGTGCCTCGCTGGCTCCGGCTGACCCGCGTCGGCGACGTTGTCACCGGCGCCGAGTCGGTCGACGGAATCCGCTGGACGACGGTGGGCACGGCGCATCTGAAGGGCCTGCCGGCAACCGT
>DASQPR010000227.1:0-2607 GCA_035643815.1 Micromonosporaceae bacterium
CCGGGCAGCCGTACCCGGTCAGGTACATACCGAGCAAACCGAGCGCGCCGAAGTCCTTGGCCAGGTCACGGGCCGGGAGCGTGCCCGACTCGTACCATTCGGCGACGTACGGGCGGACCCGGTCGTCGACCAGCTTGCGGACCACGCGACGGATCTCCAGCTCCTCCTCGGAGTGGAGCGAGTCGACGTCAATCAGGTCAAGCGGTGCGCGCGTCATGACCACAACGTAACCGCTAGAACGGTCCGTGGATAAGGCGGCCGCGCTTCGTCAGTCGACGGCGACCTTGGCCGACGCGGTCACGGTGCCGACCGGCATCGAGAGCACCCGGGCGTGGATCGTGGTGCGCTGCTGTAGTGCGGCGCGCAGCGCCCGGTGCACGCCGTCCTCGAGGTAAAGCGTGCCTTCGAATGCGACCACGTGTGGAAACAGATCCCCGTAAAACGTCGAATCCTCGGCCAATAGGCGGTCTAGGGCCAGCTCACGCTTTGTGGTCACGAGTTGGTCGAGGCGCACCGGGCGCGGCGGAATCTGCGACCACTCCTTGAGGGAGAGCCCGTGGTCCGGGTACGGCCGGCCTTCCGAGACCGCCTTGAAGATCACGCCGGTGGCTCCCCTTCTCGCCTGTTAAGCCCAACATCCTAGCCGGCGCCCCTCAGCGCGGTCCGAAGCGCCGACCGATCGGCACCGCCGACGGCTGATCCCCCGGCTGACGCGACGCGTCGGCTGACATCCCGGCGCCTCGCGGCTGACGCTACGCGTCGGCGCGCCAGCCGCCGCGGTGCACAACCTCCGCCACCGGTCGCCGGCCGCGTCGCAGTGACGGCGAACGCCGATCCGGCGCCGGATACCCGACCGACAGCGCGCCGATCGGGGTGTACTCACTAGGGACGTCGAATGCGGCCCGGAAGGTTGCCGTCTGTTCGGGTGGAATTCCGAAAAAGCACGTGACGAGTTCGTTGTCGACCGCGCCGAGCATCATCATCAGTGCGGCGAATCCGGTGTCTATGTCCCAGTACGGCACGGGCCAGCGCGCCTCGTCGCGATCCGTCCAGCCCTTGTCGTCGGCTGCGTACCGGTCGAGGTAGATCTTCTTGTTGGACAGCGGAACGATGATCGCCGGTGCGCGCTGGAGCCCAGCCAACCACGGGTCCGGTTCGCCGGACTCATCCGGTGGCGTGGTCGCGGCCCAGAATCGATCACGGTCGGCCGGCTCGGTCAGCACAAGAAAGCCCCAGCCCTGCGAGAAACCAGCCGACGGCGCGCGGATCGCATAGTCGAGCAGGCGGTCGAGCAGCTCGTCCGGCACCGTACGGTCGGGATCGTAGTTGCGGACCATCCGACGTCGGCGTACGACCTCGGCGAACTCCACGAGCTACCGCCCGACCGGGGCGGTCGTGGCGTCGCGGTGGCCGGGGCGGATCCCCCAGGTGCCGCGCCACGTGTCCCCTGGCTTGATCACGACCATGTCGCGGCCGGACCGGAACGCGTCCGGCGGGCACGTCATCGGCTCGATTGCAACCGAGCGCCGGTGCCGTTCGCCGTGCAGTGTGTCGCCAGTGAACACCTGCCACCAGTGGAAAGCGCCGTCGGCCCAGATCGACCGCGTACGGCCGTCCGGCGCCGCCAACACGACCGTCGACCGACCATCATCGTCGTGCTCGACATCGCCGAACGCCGTGTCCAGGCTCGCCTGGCCGAGGCGACGCGGGCTCGTGAAGTCGTACGCGTCGCCGGCGACCTTGGCGGCGCCGATCGGCAGGAGACGACCGTCGACGAGCAGCCGCGAGTGCGCCGGAAGCGTCAGCTCCAGCTCGTCCACGCTCGCGCCGGGCAGGAAAAGGTACGGGTGCAGCCCGAGGCCGTACGGCGCCGGCGTGCCGCCGTGATTGGTCGCCTCGTGTTCGGCGTGCAGCCCGTCGGCACCGACCGACCAGCGCGTACGCAGCCTCAGCGGCCACGGATAGCCCGGCTCGGGTGCGATGTCCAGCCCCACCGTGACCGCGTCCGGCGCGACGTCGACGGCGTGCCAACGAGCCCACCGGGTGAGCCCGTGGATCGCGTTGTGGGTGGCCGGCTCGGACAGCGCCAACTGATATTCGGTTCCCTCGAACGTGTAGCGCCCGTCGCGGATCCGGTTGGGCCACGGCTGCAGTGCCTGGCCGGCACCGCCCGGGCATAGCGCGTCGGCCGGGTAGCCGTCGACCACGTCCTCGCCATCAGCCGCGTACGTCCGCAAACCGCCGCCGACCTCGACGATGACCGCCGTATGCCCCTGGGACGCGATCTGCCATTGGGTGCCCGATGGAAGGGCAACCGACGAGGAGTCGATCGAAGCCATGGGCCCGACCCTAACGTGCCCCTGAGCGCGTGGGAACCGCGCCCATGACACCGCAGGAGCGGCGTCCGTTAAACCGCGGGAACAGCGCCCGTTAAGCCGTGGGATCCGCCTCGTTAAACCGCGGGAACAGCACCCGTTAGACCGCGGGACGACGCCCGTAAATGCGTGGGGCCGGAGACCTGGCGTGCGCGTCTCGGCCGTACCAGCGTCAACCTCGCTGAACCAGGACGGCGCGTGACTAGCGGTTCGTGGCCGTGTATCGGCGCAG
>DASQPR010000228.1:0-5229 GCA_035643815.1 Micromonosporaceae bacterium
GTGGGCAACCGGCTCGGCGAACGTTTCGTCGGCCGTACCCTCGACCAAAGGTTCGGCGTCGGGTGACGTGCCCGCCGCTCGGGCCGCCGCCTCGCTCGCGGAAACGAGGTCGCCAAGGGTGTCGACGTCGACGCCGGCGCGAGTGAGGACACCCGCCGCCGTGCCGGACCGACCGTTGACGGTCGAAATCACGGTCATCCGGCGGCCGTAGGTCTGGCCGTTCGTGGTGAGTGTGTTATTAGCCCAACGGATATTCGCGCGATCGGCATCCTCGACGAGCACGATGCAGCCGTCGGCGGTCGACGCGTCGAGTGCGCGTTCGACGAGCTCCTGCGGGGTTGCCCGGTCCTGCGGGATTGCCCGGTCCTGCGGGATTGCCCAGTCCTGCGGGGTCATGCGCCGGCCTCCGAGACGGTGTTGAGAATGTTGACTCCGCGGAAGAGAGCCGACGGACATCCGTGGCTGACCGGCGCGACCTGTCCGGGCTGGCCCTTGCCGCAGAAGAATGTGCCGTGCAACAGGTATGTCTGCGGGCCACCGACCGCCTCCATCGAACCCCAGAACTCGGTCGTCGTTGCCTGGTAAGCGAAGTCCTTGACCTGCCCGGCGAGCCGGCCGTCAACGATCAGGTACGCGCGTTGCGCGGTGAACTGGAAGTTGTAGCGCTCCTGATCGATCGACCACGAGTTGTCGCCGACGAGGTAGAGACCACGCGACACGCGGGCGATGAGCTCCTCGGTCGACGGCCCGTCCGGTGCCGGCCGCAGGCTGACGTTGGACATCCGTTGGATCGGCACGTGACCGGGCGAATCGGCGAACGCGCAGCCGTTCGAGCGGCCGCCGCCGAAGCCCGTGAGGGCGGCCGTGCGGCGGTCAAGCTGGTAGCCGACCAGGATGCCGTCGCGGATGAGGTCCCAATGCTGGGCCGCCACGCCTTCGTCGTCCCAGCCGACCGTGGCCAGCCCGTCCGGCGTGTCCCGATCGCCGACGACGTTCATCACCGGCGATCCATACACAAGCGAGCCGAGCTTGTCCGGCGTCGCGAACGACGTGCCGGCATAGGCCGCCTCATAGCCGAGCGCGCGATCCAACTCGGTCGCGTGCCCAATCGACTCGTGGATCGTGAGGTAGAGGTTTGTCGGATCGATGACGAGGTCATAGCGCCCAGCCTCTACCGAGGGCGCGGCGACCTTCTCCGCCAACAGATCGGGCAGCAACGCCAACTCGCCGTCCCAATCCCAGCCGTCACCGGACACAAACTCCCAGCCACGGCCGACCGGCGGCGCGTTTGTCCGCATCGACTCGAAGGCGCCGGTCTCGGCGACCGCGATCGCCGTTACCTCCGCCGACACCCGGACCCGCTGCTGGGTGAGCCGGGTGCCGGTGAGGCTGGCGAAGTATTTCAACTCCCACACCGCCATGAAGCTCGCGTCGACGTGGTCGACCACGGCGTGGGCAAGCAGGTCACGGCTCCAACCGGCCAGAAGATCGACCTTCTCAGCGTCCGGCACGTCGAACGGGTTGATGGCGAAATCCGAGGACCAAGAAGCCTCGCCGTACGTCGGAACGTCGGCCAGCACGACCGGCTCCGCGTTAACCGGCCGGCACACCTTCGCCACCTCGACGGCTTCGGCGGCCAGCTCACGTGCAGCCTGCGGCGTCAACACGACACCGGCCGCGAATCCCCACGTGCCGTCGTGCACCACGCGGACGCACAGGCCGCTGTCGAGCGCGTCCGTGTTTCCGTCCAGCTCGGCGTCGCGCAGGTTGATCTGCTGACCGCGGACGCGTTCGACGCGCACGTCGGCGTGCTCCGCGCCGAGCTCACGGGCATGGTCGAGGGCTGCGTCGGCGATCGCCGACAACGGAAGCGCGATGAAGGCGGGATCGATCGACGGCATGGTCAGACCGTACTGTCCGCCTCCGACAAATGAGAACCCCACGGATCACACGCGCCTCGGGCGATCAAGCTGGCGGTCAGGGCGGCGGTCAGGCGGGCGGTCGGGCGGCGCAACCCGGAACTTGAATAGTCGCGCCGCCCCTTTGCGGGACACGACGGACTGCTAACCGTCCGAGCGGCGTCGCTGGAGCTTGAACGATTCGAACGGACGCAGGTCGCCCTCGGCGCCGACCACGTCGTAGTACGTGACGGTGATCGTCGTCAGGTCGCCTCGGTGCCGGCCCGGGTCGACGGTGAACGCGGCGAAGCCGTACGAGTTCGCGGCATCACGCACCGCCGACCAGGGAGCGTCTTCGTGTGTGTAGACCGGCGCGCGCTTGCCGGTGGTCGGATTCGGCGCCGTGACGGAGGTGATCACCCGGCAGGCGGGTGGATTGAAGAACAACTGGTTCGACGGCGCCGACGTGCCACCGCCACCGATCACCATGTGTACGGTTCCCTTGCTCGTATCGATCACGTCCGTACGGGTCGAGGCCGGGATCGGCGTCAGCGTCGCGTTCGACTGGCGGCCGCGGATCGGGTGCGACCGCTCGTAGTGGTGCTCGTGGCCGCAGACGACGAGGTCGACGCCGTACTGGTCGAACAGCGGCAGCCACTCCTGCCGGATGCCGAGGTCGGCCCCGTTGAACTGGTCGGCCGTGCTGATCGCGACCTGGTGCATGCACACGACGATCCAGTCGATGTCACGATCGGCCCGGGCCGCACGCAACTCGTCTTCCAGCCACGCCTTCTGCGCGCCGTCCGAGTAACCGTGCACGTAACTGTCGCCACCGTCTTGCAGGCACACGTCGTCGTTGGCCAGGAAGATCACCCGCACCGAGCCGACCGTCAGCGCGTACCAGAGACCGCGCGTGACGTCGGTCTGGCCCGGCTGGCGAGGCGTGGCGAAATACGTCTGGAACGCCTGATATCCGATCGGTCCGTTGCCGCGCTCGTTTTCGTGGTTCCCAGGTGCCGGCATCCACGGCCGGTTCCGTGCGCTGCGGGTGTTGTTGTCCCAGAAGTCCGACCATGTCTTCACCCGGTCGGTGGCCAGGTTGGCGTAACACAGGTCGCCGTTGAACAGGTGAAACAGCGGCTGCACCCGTTCGATGCCGGCCGGCGTGTTCGCCGATGCTGGTCCGCCGAGATTGTCGTTGACGAACGGCGGGTTGGCGATCGTCACGCCGACCGGCGGCACGAATACCTTGCCGGTCGTCGGTGTGCCCTGGTCGCCGAAGCTCGTGAACGTGAACGCTTGGCGGCCGGTCGGCGCCGTCGCGAACGAGCCGAACACCGGCTGCGCGCCGTCATGCACCGCGAGGTAGACGTACTCCTGATCTGGGTGGAGCCCGGAGATGTGTGCATGCTGGGCGTAGACGGTCTGGCCCGACTTGCCGTCGGTGTAGCTCACCGTTTCCGCGGGATAGCTGTTGCGGTAACGGCCGTCGGCGCCGCCGAGCAGGACCCGCGCGTCCCGTACGGGCTGCAGCGTGTGCCAGGACACGACGAACTCACGGGACGGGTCGGCACCGAACTGCAGGTGCAGACCGTTGACGGCCGGAGTATTGACGGGATCGCCGACGGCCGCGCCGATCGTCGCGACCGAGCCAGCGGACGATGTCGGGGCCAGCCCGGACGACACCGCGGACGGCACGGCCGCGGTCGCCGTACCCGAAAGCAGCGGACCGACCGCTACGCCGGCGCCAACCGCGCCGCCCAGGGCGAGCAATCCGCGCCGGGACATGTGGGATGTGAAGAGCTGTTCATCGTTGGCCATGCCGGTCACCTTGCCGGCGCGGCCGGTCGGCCACGCGACGGCAAAGTGAACGGCGAATCAAACTTCGCGATGCCGCGGCGCGCGCGTCAGCCGTCGGCCGCGGCGGGCTCGCGTGTCGGTCGCGGCAGCGACGCGGCCGTGCTTGGCGGCCGCAACCGTGGTACGGCAAGGCACGTGGCCGCGCCGGCGGCGGCGATACTACCCGCGACCGCCATCGCCACCGCGAATCCGTCACTGAACGCTTTCGCGCTCTCGTAACCTCCCGTTCGCGCGAACACGGCCGCGAGAACCGCGACGCCGAACGCCCCACCGAGTTGGCGCATCATCGCGTACGTCCCGGATGCCTTACCCACCTCGGCCAGCGGGACGGACGACACAACCGACTTCGTGGTGGCCGGGATCGCCATCGCGAAGCCGATTCCGGCCAGCGTCATCGGACCGACAAGCACGAGATATCCGGACGCCGGACCGACCACCGCGGCCAGCCAAGCCAACCCGGCGGCCTGTACGGCGAGGCCGGTGACCATGAGCGGCCGTACCCCGATCCGGTCGGACAGCGCACCGGCCCGCGGCGCGACCAGCAGTGGCGCGATCCCCCACGGCAGCAGTCGTATACCGGCGGAGAGCGGACCCAGGCCGCCGGCCACCTGAAAGTACTGCGCGGTGAAGAAGACCGCGCCGGTCAGCGCCGCGTTCAGCAAGAAGATCGCTACGCCGCTCGCGGTGAATCCGCGCGATCGGAACAGCCGCGGTGGCAGCATCGGCTGCGCCGCTCGGCGTTCCCACGCCGCGAACAGCAAAATTGCGATCACACCACCGCCGAGCGATCCGACGATCTCCGCGCTCCCCCATCCGGCCGCGTTTGCCCGGACGACGCCCCAGACGAGGCCGAAGGCCGCGATCGTCAGTAGCGCGAGCCCGGCCCCGTCCACCGAAGCGGCCGGGCCGCGACTTTCGGCCACGCGCGCGAACAACGCAACGATCGCGACAACCGCAATGGGTACGTTCAGCCAAAAGATCCACTGCCAAGCGATGCCCTGCGTGATCGCGCCACCGAGCACCGGCCCGACGACTGCGGACAGTCCGGTCACGCTGCCGTAGATGCCCATGGCCCAACCGCGCCGCTGCGGTGGGATCGCGGCGTTCAGCAACGCCAGGGCGAGCGGCATCACGGCGGCCGCGCCGGCACCCTGGACGACGCGGGCAGCGATCAGCACACCGACCGTTGGCGCGAGTGCGCAGCCGACCGATGCCGCCGCGAACAGTCCGAGGCCGATGGCGAACATCCGTCGTCGGCCAAACCGGTCGCCAAGCGCCGCCGCACTCATCAGGAGCACGGCGCAGCTCAGCACGTATGCATTGATCGTCCATTCGAGGTCGGCGATCGAGGCGTCGAAATCGCGCTGGATCGTCGTCAACGCCGTCGCCACGACCAGCATGTCGAGGACGACGATGAACGAGCCCGCCGATGCCAGCCCGAGCACCCAAAGCTGGCTCCGGCTCGCCCGCG
>DASQPR010000229.1:0-5639 GCA_035643815.1 Micromonosporaceae bacterium
ACGTCTGGGCTTGAGCGAACGCGGTCGCAACCGCCACGCGCAGATCCGCGACGCGATCGGCGACGTGACCGGCCGTTTGTTCGGCGACGCCGCGGACGAGGATCTCCGGACGGCCGGTCGCGTGCTCACCCTGATCACCGCCCGAGCACGCGCTGAACTCGCGGAAGCCTAGAAACGCGCGCCGAAGGCGACAACACGAACGGTCGTGGCGCCGCGACCGGTGCGACGGAGCGGCCACGCACGCTGGCGATCAGGCCGTCGGCTCGGCCGGGTTGGACGTCGGCGCCGATCGTTGAGCGGCCGAGCCTGGCTGCGGTGGCTGGTAGCGCGACTGCGGGTGGGGGTAGCCGGTGCCTGGCTGCGGTGGCTGGTAGCTCGACTGCGGGTTGGGGTAGCCGGTGCCCGGCTGCGCTGGCGGGTAGCCGGACTGCGGGTTGGGGTAGCCGATGCCGGGACCTGCGTACGGCGTGCCGGCATACGGGGTCCCAGTCGCGCTAGCCCGAGCCGCGGAGGCAGCTTGCTGTTGCTTAGCGGCCGTACGGTTCCGGAACGCCTGGACGATCAGCAGGATCGGGACGACGAAAACGTAATACGAGATGAACACCGTGCCGGTGGTGAAGATGAACTGCAGATAGAACGCATAGGCGAGGAACGCGACGGCGAAGATCCCGTTCAGGATGCGCGCGCGAACGCTGCGTCCGCCGAAGCCGGTCGCCGCCGTGACGGCGAGCAGGATGCCGCTGATCGCAAGGAGCGCCGAGTACAGGTTGAACGTGGTGTCGTTCAACTCCGTGACTGCGTAGTTCATGATTCGATTACTCCGTTGCACTAGGACGACGCCTCCGGAGCACCGGCCACGGCGTTGCGGCCGGCGGGCGCCGAGCGACGCTCATTATGGGTTGCGGCGGCAGCGGGCGCTGCCCCGCTCGCAGCGCGTGAGACGTGGGCGACACATTGGCAATCCGACGACGGAGGTCACCACAATGGACGCTGTTTCGCTGGCCGACTACCGCGAGCGTGTCGCGCGGATGTACCTCGCCGACACCGACCTGGCCACGTTCCGGCGGCAACGCGACGAGCTGTTCGCGACGCATCCACAGTCGGCGATCCCGCCCGACGAGCGCGCGACATTTACCGGGCTGCACTACTTCCCCGAGTTGGATGACGGCCGCGCAACGGTCACGATGCATCCGGTCGACACCCAGACCACCGACGGTGACGAGCTGGATATCGACAGCGGCGGCGAGGATGGCATCCTGCGCTACCGCCGTGTGGGCATCCTCGACACGCCATGGGGCGAGCTCACGTTGTTCTGGCTGAAGGCGTACGGCGGCGGCCTCTTTCTGCCGGTCCGCGACGGTACGGCGGCGAACACGTTCGCCGGACCGAAGACGTACGGAGCGGGTCGCTACCTGACCGACACGGTCAAGGGAACGTTCGGGCGGGGCGTGGTGATCGAGGCACCGGATCGCGTACGGCTCGACTTCAACTACGCCTACAACCCGTCGTGCGCGTACGACGACCGGTGGGCGTGCCCGCTCGCGCCGCTGGAGAATCGGCTGGCCGAGCCGATCCGGGCCGGCGAGATCGCCTATCACGCGTGGTAGGCGGACACCCGTGCTAGCGCGGCCACCGGCCGAGCGACCTGGTAGACATGGACACCATGACTGAGACCGCGATCGACCCCACCGCCGAGGTCATCGACATCTGCCGCGACCTGCTGCGCATCGACACCACGAACACCGGCGACACCACGACGAGCAAGGGCGAACGCCACGCGGCCGAGTACGTCGCGGCCAAGCTGTCCGAGGTCGGCCTCGATCCGACGCTCGTCGAGTCCGCTCCCGGCCGTACCAGCGTTGTTGCGAGATTCGGCGGCGCGGACCCGCAGCGTGGCGCGTTGCTCTTGCACGGACACACCGACGTCGTGCCGGCCGACGCGTCCGAGTGGTCGGTCGACCCGTTCGCCGGCGAGATCAAGGCGGACGCGAACGGCGACGAATATCTCTGGGGCCGCGGCGCGATCGACATGAAGGATTTCGACGCGATGCTGCTCGCCGTCGTCCGCGACTGGCGGCGCCGCGGCGTGACGCCGCCGCGCGACCTGGTGCTCGCGTTCACCGCCGACGAGGAGGCCGGCGGCGAATACGGCGCGCACTATGTCGTGGACAACCGTCCCGACTTGTTCGAGGGCTGCACCGAGGCGGTCGGCGAGGTCGGCGGCTTCTCCGTGTCGGTCAGCAGCGATCTGCGGCTCTACCTGATCCAGACCGCGGAGAAAGGCATTGACTGGCTGCGCATGCAGGCGAAGGGCCGGCCCGGACACGGTTCGATGCTGGCCGACGACAATGCGGTCACCGCACTTGCCGAGGCGGTCGCGCGTGTCGGGCGCCATCGGTTCCCGATCCAGATCACCCCGGCGGTACGGGATTTCCTCAGTGAGATCTCCGACGTGCTAGGTATCGATCTCAACCTGGACGATCCGGAGCTTGCGATCGCGAAGCTCGGACCGATCGCGAACCTGGTCGGCGCGACCCTGCGGGACACCGCGAATCCGACCGGTCTGACCGCCGGCTACAAGCACAACGTCATCCCCGGTACGGCGTCGGCGACGGTCGATTGCCGTACGCTGCCCGGCCGGTCCGAAGCGTTCCTGGCCGAGCTGCGTGACCTGGTCGGTCCGGACATCGAGATGACCTACGTCCAGCACCACCCGGCGGTCGAGACGACGTTCGACGGGCCGCTGGTGGACGCGATGGCGGCGGCGCTGCGGGCCGAGGATTCCGGCGCCCGGCCGGTGCCGTACATGCTGTCGGGTGGCACCGACGCGAAGGCGTTCATGAAGCTCGGCATGCGGTGCTTTGGGTTCTCGCCGCTGCGACTGCCGGCCGACCTAAACTTCGCCTCGCTGTTCCACGGGGTCGACGAGCGGGTTCCCCTCGAAGGTCTAAAGTTCGGCGTGCGGGTGCTCGATCGTTTCCTCAGCCGGGCGTGATTGGCCGGGTGGGGCCAGCCGATCGGGGCCGAGCGGGTGCCGGCCGTCACGGTCCGGCCTGGGTGCTGCATACGGGACGATTGGGACGGTAGGGCCGACATGACTGACGAGCACGCACACCTCGACGCGGCGCTGGAGAGCGTGATCAATGCCGCGCGTGCCCATCTGGCCGCGGTGCGCTCGGCCGACGGGCGCGTCGACGACGACGGCGTCTGGAAGGCGTACGTCGACCTCAACAACGCCTCGTACGCCTATGACGATGCGCTGCTCGAGGCGTACGGCGAGGTCACACCGTGGGACGTGGACGCGATCGACCCGGACCTTGCCGACGAGAAGATCGGTGAGATGGCCGATCTCGTCGCGGCCGACGACCCGTACCCCCAGGTGATCTCCGTACGGCAGCGGCGTGACTATCGCGTGCCAAGCGTTGCCGCGCTGTTGAAGGCGGCCCAGACGGCCCGGTTCGACGCGATGAACGGCGACGAGGGCGCCGACGAACCGGTCGAATCCGTCGGTGAGGCAGTGCTGGAGCTGCTCCAGTCCGGCGACGGCTCCCTGGCCGCGCTCGACCTTCCCGAACTCGAGCCACTGGACGGGTTGGTCGCCGTGGTCTAGGCCGAAGCGCCGTTGGATCTCGGGGCGTACGAGGACACCGACGGCGCCGGTCCGTTCGCTTTGGGTTCGCCCGATCGGCTGATCGGGCGCCTCGACGAGCAGCCGTACGTCGATCTCGACGACGACGAGGACGACTAACCAGCCCTCCGGCCGCCGCGGGTCGTGCGGGCGAACGCCGAGAATCCTGGCGGCGAACTCGTGGCGGCTTTGGATGGAATACTCGTCGGCCGTGGCGCACCATAGCGTGATGGACTACGAATACGCGCCGCTGCGGATCCCCAGCAACATCGACCGGGCCGCCGCGGCGGCGCAGCTCACGATCGCCGCCGAGTTCTCCGACTGGGAGTTGGCCAAGGTCAAGCTCCTTCGCGACGGCACACGTCAGGTCCTCCTCCGGCGGCGGCAGTCCAATCGGCCGCTACCCGGCGTCGCCTGGTAGCAGCGACTCCGCCAGCTCCATGATCCACTGGCCGTCGACGGCGGGTCCGGCCAGCATCCCGACGCGTATCGGTGCCGCGGCACCGCTGCACCGGGTCAGCCCTGGCGTTCGGGGTAGCCCAGACCGATCGACGAGACGTCGTCCAAAGCCCGGCTGATCTCCGCCGGCAATGCGATCTCCTCCGTCTGGAGAGCCGCGAGTAGTTGGCCCACGGTCCGCGCGCCCAGCACCGGCGCCACGACCCCCGGCCGATCCCGTACCCAGGCGAGAGCGACCTCGACCGGCGACACGCCGAGCCCGGCCGCGGCCGTGACCACCGACTCGACGATCGCCGAGCAGCGCGGATCCAGGTACGGCGCGACGAATCGCTCGAAGTGCGGCGACGCGCCCCGCGAGTCGGCCGGACGTCCGTTGCGATATTTGCCGGTCAGCACGCCGCGGCCGAGCGGCGACCATGGCAGCACACCCAGGCCGAACGCGTCGCAGGCCGGGATCACCTCGCGCTCGATTCCGCGTTCGACCAGCGAATACTCCACCTGTACGGAGACGATCGGCGCACGCCCCGGCCACGCCGCCTGCCAGGTCGCGGCCTGGGCCGTCTGCCAACCGGCGAAGTTCGATACGCCGGCGTAGCGCACCCGGCCGGACGTGACCGCATAGTCCAGTGCGGACAGTGTCTCGTCGAGCGGCGTGTCCGGGTCGAAGCCGTGGACCTGCCAGATGTCGACGTGGTCGGTGCCGAGGCGGCGCAGGCTCGCGTCGAGGGCTCGGAGGAGATGACCGCGAGAGGTGTCGTGGCGTCGCTCCATGCCCGGGCGCAGGCCGGCCTTCGTCGCGATCAGTACGTCGTCGCGCGGAACGAGGTTGTCCAGCAGGCCGCCGATCACCTCTTCGGCCATACCCTCGCCGTACACGTCGGCCGTGTCGATGAGGTTGCCACCGACCTCTACGTACGTCTTGAGCTGGGCGGCAGCGTCCTCCGGATCGGTGTCCGCACCCCAGGTCATGGTGCCCAGCGCGAATCGCGAGACGAGAAGTCCGGCGCGGCCGAGCGGACGCTGCTGCATGGCCCATGAAATTACCCGTGCATTCGCCCCGGCCGGGGGAGGCGTGCCGCGATGCGGCCGCTACCCTGATGCGACCGCCGCACGGCCGGCCCGCATTCCGCAGCCACGAGGCTCTGGTAAGCGTGCCGGATTTGCGGCGATGTGCCGTAGATCGAGGCGGTGTGCCGCACTTGGAAGGGCAGGATGCGACGATGCGTCTCGGATTGAACCTCGGCTATCAGGCCGCGTGGACGACGCCGGGCGATCATCTCGCCCTCGCTCAGGAAGCCGACCGGTTGGGCTTTTCCGTGGTCTGGACGGCCGAGGCGTACGGATCGGATTCTCCGTCGATGCTCGCGTGGATCGCCGGGCAGACGGAACGTATCGACGTCGGCTCGGCGGTGATGCAGATCCCGGCCCGTACGCCGGCGATGACCGCGATGACGGCCGCGACCATCGACGCGTTCAGTGGTGGCCGGTTCCGGCTCGGCCTCGGTGTCTCCGGTCCCCAGGTCTCGGAGGGCTGGCACGGCGTGCGGTTCGC
>DASQPR010000230.1:0-2840 GCA_035643815.1 Micromonosporaceae bacterium
GGGGCCGAAGGCTCGCCGTGCACATAGTGACCCTGCTGGTACGTCGTCCCGCCCGGCAACTCGACCGTGCGCGCAGTGGTGCCGGACGGATGACCGACGGTCGGCTCTCCGCCGGACGGCTGTGGCCGCGTTGGCTGTGGCCGCGTTGGCTGTGGCGCCGTTGGTTGTGGCGCCGTTGGTTGTGGCGCCGTTGGTGGTGGCGCTGGCGGCGATGCCGATGCCGATCCGGTTAACAACTCCCGCCGCAACTTGATCGCCCGGAGCCATGCATAGACCGCTGCGACCACCATGCCGGCGGTACAGACGATGATGCCGAGCCGGCCGTTGAACGGGATCAGGCCGATGGCGCCGCCGACGACGAACGCGAGCATGAGCAACGTCTCGGAGTGGGCGAAGGCGCTCGCTCGGACGTCTTCGGCGATGCGCTCCTGGATGGATGCGTCCACCGCCAACTTCGCAAGGCCGCCGACGATCGCGATGGCGAGGCTGGCGAGGATGACCGTGCCGAGCGAATACCAAACGCACGCGAGGATGCCGGTCGCCGCGACGACCAAAAGCCCAACGGCCTGCAACGCGAGTGGCCGGCGGATGCGCAGCCGAGATCCGACGGCGGTGGCGAGGAATGAGCCGGCGCCGAGCGCACCGATCGCGATGGCGAGCGCCCATGTATCGGGCAGCGTCTGGCCGAACAGGCTCCGGGTCAGATCATGTGACCGGATCGAGAACGCCAGGAACAGCACGAGAAAGCCGTACGCCGCGCGGAGCACGATCGCGTTGGACAGCACGCCGAGGATCAGCGGACCGGACAGCACCCGCGCCGACCGGCGTCCGGGCCATTGGAAGATCCGCGGCGGGACCTCGGGCGGATCCGAATCGGCGCGCGGCGGCAGTCGCAGCGCGACCACGGTGCCGACAACGAAGATCACCGCGGCTACTCGGAGTGGCCACTGTGGGCCGATTTTGATCGCGATGACGCCGATCGGCGCGACGGCGGCACCAGCGAGCGTGCCGAAGACGGAGGCGCGGGCGCCCGCTTCGGATAGTCCGACACCCGCCGGCAACAAGCGGGGGACGGCGGCGCTGCGCGCCACTCCGTACGCCCGCGATAGCGCGAGCACTCCGAACGCGGCCGGAAATAGCCCGAAGTTGTGCAGATAGTCCGAGATCGCCCAGGCCAGGAACGCACGGCCGAGCATGGTGACGGCGAGGGCATAGCGCCGGCCATGGCGGAACCGGTCCAGCACCGGGCCGACGATCGGTGCCAGGATCGCGAACGGCAACATCGTGATCAACAGGTAGAGCGCCACGCGGCTGCGCGCCTCGCCAACCGGCGCCTGGAAAAAAACGGTCGTCGCGAGACCCATCGTGACCAGCGTGTCGCCCGCGCAGGAGGCGGCGTGCAGATCGAGCAAGCGGATCATGCCGATCTCGCCGGCGCCGCTCTTGGTCCGCATGAACGCGACGTTGCGGATGGCCCACCGGCCGGCGCGTGATCCGCCACGCGCGGCCACTCGGGCGCCCTTGATCGTCGTCCCGACCGCGCGCCCGGCCGTGGACCGTCCACGGGTGTCCATCTGCGGCATGTTCATATCCTGACGTATGCGTGCGACCTCGCGCATCTATCCGGGCCGGCATCCGACCACCCGGACGACAATTGGACATTCAGCCCGTACGCGCCGGGGTGGTCGACGTGCCCGACGGTGAGGCGATGAGGGACAATGCAACGGTGACCACTGCGATTACCGCCCGGACGGCAGGCGCTCGCGCCAAACTCGATCAGACGTTGGCCGACGCGGTGGATCTTGCGCGGGACGCGGTCACCGAGGACGTTGCCGGGCCGTACATAGAGGCGGTCCCCGAGGGTGAGCGCCTCGTCACACACTATTTCGAATGTCTGATGCCGGGCTACCGGGGATGGCGCTGGGCGGTCACCGTCGCACGCGTGCCCCGCAGCAAGCACGTCACCGTGTGCGAGACCGTGCTCCTGCCTGGGCCGGACGCTCTGGTCGCGCCGCCGTGGGTGCCTTGGGAGGAGCGGGTCGCCCCGGGCGACCTCGGCGTCGGCGATCTGATGCCCACTCCGGCCGATGACGAGCGGCTCGCACCCGGATATCTGCTGTCGGACGATCCGGCGATCGAAGACGTCGTCTGGGAGTTGGGTCTTGGCCGCGTGCGCGTCATGTCGCGGGAGGGTCGGCTCGACACCGCGGACCGTTGGTATGACGGCGACCATGGCCCGAATGCGCCGATCGCGACCGCCGCACCGTCCGGCGCACGCTGCGTGACGTGCGGTTTCTACCTGCCACTGGCCGGCTCAATGCGGGCGATGTTTGGTGCGTGCGGCAACATGTACGCCCCCGACGACGGTCGGATCGTCTCCGGCGACCACGGTTGCGGCGCCCATTCCGAAGTGCTACTCGATCAACCCGACGCGATCGAGGAGGCGCCGACCATCTACGACGACGCCGAAGTCGACCCGGTCGATGTCGAGGCCGAGCCCGGTGCGGTCGCTCCGGCCCGCCCCGCCGCCATCCCCCTGCCCGGCGCCGTCGACCCTGCCGCAGCCGATGCGTCCGTCGCCACCGAACCGACCGTCTCGCTCGAGTCTGCGGAAGAGTCGCACGATGCCTCGGCCAGCGCAGGCAATCTGCCTGACGAGATTGACGCTGCCGCCGAACCGTCCACCGAGCCAGACATTTCGAGCGGCGCCAACGAAGCCCGCGCCGATTCCGAGGACGCCTAACCGCCCTCCGTACCACGCAACTCCGAAAGCCCGCGCCGATTCCGAGGACGCGTAACCGCCCTCCGTACCACGCAACTCCGAAAGCCCGCACCGCCCG
>DASQPR010000231.1:0-4021 GCA_035643815.1 Micromonosporaceae bacterium
GGCGACCGCGGCGACCGCGATGGCCGCGGCGGATGAAACGAACGATGAGACGGCGGTCGGCATGATGCCCGGCGATGCACCCGTCGTCGACACGCAGGCGCAACCGACGGCGGACGCGGATGCGACTCACGACCGCTGGCAGCAGATCCAGCTCGGCTTCATCGACGACCCGCGCGGCTCGGTTGAGTCGGCCCGAAGTCTCGTGGTGGAGGCGGTCGAGGCACGGATCGCCGCGCTACGTGACCGGCAGACCGCACTCGACGGCTGGCAGAACGAGACGACGCCGGACACCGAGATCCTTCGGGCCGCGATCAAGGGCTATCGCGACATGCTCAACTCGCTGAGCGACGCACCGTAGGGTCAGATCAGTAGGACCAAATCAGTAGGCTCGAGATCAGTAGCCTCCAGATCCGCAATGACGTCACGGTCCCTCCGCCCAACAACGGCGTTGGGGCCGTGACGTCGTCCGGCACCGACAACGCCTAGAAGCACACAAGCGGTGGGTGACCGCACCGGTCACCCACCGCACGTTGAGAAGCGGTCTGTCAGCGCCGTCGTTCGGAGCGCAGCTTGCAGGCAACGCATGTCGTCGCGGCGGGAAAGAGCTCGAGGCGCTCGGCCGGAATGGCCTCGCCGCACGATTCGCAGATGCCGTACGTCCCGGCATCCAAACGCTCCATCGCGTGGGCGAGTTGGGTGCGCCGGGAGACGATAAGGCGAAGTTCGGCCTCATCCTCCTCCGAGGCGGCCGCCTTAGTCCCGGCATCGGCGGCGTCGTCGCCCTCGGAATCGTCGCTCAGGTTCTTGACCAGCGTCCGGTGCCGCTCGATCGCTTCGGCGTAGACCGCCTCGATCTGTTCGTGCCTCGACCGGAGGTCGCGCAACGCGGTGGTCGGTGACATCGTGGCCTCCTCGGCCGGGTCGTACGGAGTCATGGGTGACAGCGATTACCCGTGGCCGCAGCGGCCAAACCTCGCTGATCCAATCGTTACTCGCCCCGCTGCGTCACGCCACCGCCTTGCGACTGCGTCACTCGACGGCCGGGTGACCGACCGTCATTTGAGGCTGCCGACGCCCTTCGCGATGACCACAACGCTGGTGATCAGGGCCATCGTCGACTGCGTGCCCATCAGCAATTTCGCGCGGCTGGTGAGCGGCATGGTGTCGGTCGGGCTGAACGCCGATGAATTGGTGAGCGAAACATAGAGGTAGTCGACGTACACGGCCATCCACCCCGATATCGCGCTTGAGCCCTTGCGGACTTCGTCGATCGTGTCCTGGTCCTCGTCCTGCGGGAAGCGGAAGTCGGCCGCCGGCAGGCTTTGCCGGTCGGTGTGGTGCCGTGCGACCGGGCCGCCGCGGTCGAGCTGCCAGTAGGCGAGGGCAAACACGATGACATTCGTGACCCACACCTGCAACGCTGCCAGCAACAGCGAGGCGCCCTGGTCGGCACCGGTCGAGACCAGTCGGTGCAGCAATAGCACGAGCGCGATGAAGTTGGACACCAGGATGAGGAAGAGCACGGCGAGCGACGCGATCCGACCGTAGCGCGTCTGCCTCGTCATCCGGAACGGGTTCTCGGCGACCACGAACGCGACGAGCACGAGTTCGAGGGCGGGGATGAGATATCGCGGCGTGACGAGCAGGTCGTTCGGCAGGAGTGCGTACAGCGCGATAGCGGCCAGAGTGGCGATCGATGCAGGCCACCGGGGCTCGCCGTGGCGGATGTGCACGCGGGCGGGATGCGACATGTGCTCATCCAACATGGCCCCGCACGGTTGTGGGTGCTGAGTCAGGCGTTCGCGGTGGTCAATGTCGCGGGTGCGGTCGCGATCCGCGGCTGTGCTTCGACAACGGCGGCGCGGCGAACCTCTCGTGCGGCCGCGTGCTGAGCGGCTCGGGCGAGCCGGCGACGGTCGGCGCCCGGCTGCGGATAGAGCGTCGGTGCGGTGCGCATTCCGATGTGTACCGTGGGTTGGCCCACGACCCGGGCGATGGACGTCGCGAGCGTCTCGTCGCCCAGGAACGCCGGTGCGGTCGTCGTCTCGCCATCGGCGGTGGTGTAGCCGATCGACAACGGGACGACACGTGCGCCGGCGTCGAGCGCAGCTTGGAACATCGCCGGACGGTACGGTGCCCGATGCGCCCCGCAACACGTCGTGCCCTCGGCGAAGACGACAACGACGTCGCCGGATGACAACGCGTCGCGGACCTCGGTGAGCGTGTCGGGCAACGTACGGGGTCGGCCCCGGTCGATGAAGATCGCGCCGGCGAGGCTGGCCAGCCGGCCGATCACCGGCCACGTCCCGACCTCGGTCTTCGCAATGAGCCGCAGTCGACCGCTGGCATCGCTGGCGAGCAGCGCGACGATGTCCAGCCAGGAGACGTGGTTCGCGACCACGAGAGCGCGTTCGCGCGGCAGTGCCACCGACGGGTCGAACCGCACGCCGAGCACGGCGAGGATCGCCCGTGCGGTGTGTCGCAGGATTCGGCGGCCGGCCCGCCGGCGCGAGCGGTCGGATCGGCGGATGTGGACCATGCTCGCACCGCCGGCGGCCGCACAAACGACCGTGATCAGCGCGATCACACGAGCGGCCCGGATCGGCCACGGCATCCGCCGGCTGGCCGGGATGACGCACTCGGGTCCGCACGGTGACGCGGGCCGGAAGGGAGAGGTCAACGGATTGGATCCTGCGATTGTGGCGGCGGTCGCGGTCATCGCGCCGCTCCGTCGCCGAGGAAGTGGCGGAGGTACCGCGGGCCGATCCGGGCCACATCGAGCAGTACGTAGAAGTCCGCGCACCCGAAGTCCGGGTCGTGGGCCGCCGGGCCGCAAATCCATGCGCCGAGTCGGAGATAGCCCTGCAGCAATGGCGGAAGCGCCGGACGGCCGGCCGGCGAAATGGACATGGGCTCGGCGGTCGGGGCTTCGCTGGGGATCCACGGCCGGTGCGGAGTGACCCGCCACGGTTCGGGCGAAAGGTGTTTCGCCTTGGCCAATGACCAGACCGCGGTCGCGGCCGCATCGCCATGCCGTACGTCGACCGAGGCGCAGCCGCCGACGTACCGGAAATTGTAGAGGTGCATGTAGCGCGCGATGCCCGCCCAGATCAGGTTGATCGCGGCGCCGGCACGATGGTCTGGGTGCACGCACGATCGGCCGGTCTCGACCAGGTCGCCGGCGATCGGGTCGAGACCGCCGGTGATGAATTCGGTGGCCGCGTAGGGGCGTGGCGAGCGTCCCGGCGGGAGAAGGCGGTAGGTGGCGACGACGGCGTCGTCGCGTTCGTCGACGACGATGAGGTGGTCGCAGTAGGCGTCGAATTCGTCGGAGTCGTGGCCGGCCACCGCCGGGCTGAGCCGCGCGCCGACCTCCCCGGCGAACACGTCGTAGCGGAGGCGTTGGGCCGCGGCGACCTCGGCCGCGTCGGCAGCGAGTCGCAGTGTGTACTGTGGCGTCCCGGTGCCGGTGTCCCGGCCGGGTGCGGACAGCAACAGGGTCGTCATGGCTACCTTGGTACGGCCCTGGCCTGCATGGACGATGTCGATCAGCCGACGCCCACACGACGCGCCGGTGAAGAATCGCAGCGGATTTTTCGGCATGATCCGGTCATCCGATGGCGCCGGGCGGTGAAGCAGACTGTGATTGCCGTGTGGAGATCCGATGGCTCGATCCGGCGACTCCCGATCGCCGTGACATCGGTGGTGCGGTCGCCGTGCTGGAAGCCGCCCGCATCGCCGATGGACTGCCGGGGCTGACCCCGACGGTGACCAGCTTCGCCGGTGCCATGCGTACGGGCTGGGAAGGCGACCCGCCGCTGGTCGCGGTCGCGATCGGTAGCGACGGTGAACGTGACGGCGTCGGCGAGGGCGTCGGCAAAGGCGAGGGCGTCGGCAGTGTTGACGGCGGTGGCGGTCGGCGCGTGTCTGGCGTCCTTGAGTTGACGCTCCCGCCGTGGGACAACCGCAAGCAGGGCATCGCGGAGATCACTGTCGATCCGCTCTCGCGGCGGCGCGGCAT
>DASQPR010000232.1:0-3411 GCA_035643815.1 Micromonosporaceae bacterium
GATTCTCGGCGCACACCTGCAAGCTGAGGTCGCCGTGCGTGAGGTCCGGATCGAGGTGATCGTCCGGGAACGTTGGCATCGCGGTCAGCTCGGGCGGCCGCTTGTTGGCGAGGTCGAAGCGCCCGTCGAACAACGACGCGCCGACGCCGACCGTGATGGAGAGGTTGTCGGGCACGACGACCGGGCCGAGAACACCGGAATCGGTTGGCGGCGCCGCAATGCCCGGGTCGGGTGGTGTGCCGCCGCGCGTCAGGAAACGCGCCCGGTCGGTGAGCGTACGAAGGAGCTCCTCGAGTCCGGCGCGGTCGGTCGCCTCCACGTCGAGCGACAGTACGGATGCGTGACGCTGCACGGGCGTCGTGATGCCGGCCTGCCGTACGCCGTGGAACGGCACGGCCGAGGCTGCGCTCGTAGCCACGTCGGCGGCCGCGGCCGGGGAGCCCGTGACGGCGATCGCGATGCCGGCACCGGTCGCGGCGCCGGCCACCCCGGCAACACCGGCGCCGAGCGCGCCGCGAAGGAATGAGCGTCGATCTGTCATTGGGTCCGCCGTACGTCGCCGATGGCAGCGATCGGGGCGAGCGCTTCGAGCAGCCCGCCCGCCGCCGCGTCGATCCGCTGCCGGCCGGCAACGGGCATGTCCGCGACCGGCGTCCAACCGCCGCCCGGCCGCTGCGCCGCCGCGAGGGCGGTGCGAAGTGTGCTCATCCACGTCGCGACCATCGGCCAGCCGGTATACCGCGACTGCATGACCGGCGCGATCGCATCCAGTACGGCCTGCGTGCCGTCGACGTTGGCCAACGCGGTCGCGAGGCTCGTGCCGCTGCCCTGATCGGCACGGCCGGTGAGCTGGAATTGCAGCGTGTTCTCCATGATCTCGTGGGCGCGCAGCGGCAGATCGTTCGGGTCGATCTGCTCGGTCGGGAAGTCGGACCGCAATCCGGCCACGTCCGAGACGAGCTTGTCCGCGAGCGTGGCGATCGTCGCCATCGACTCGCCGTGCCATAGTCCGTACTCGATACGGTGGAACCCCGAGAACTCCGGATCATGGACGCCGCCGGACAACCCGTCGGGCAGGCCGTCGATCGCGTCGGCGAAGTCACCGAACGTTCCATACGCGGCGCCCAGCCGGTTGTACGCGAGATGTGCCGGCAGCCATGCCGACTCGGCACTTGCTCGATCGCCCGACCTCGCCGCGCGGTCCAGCGTCGCGACTTCGGTGGCGAGCGTTCCGAGCGCCTTCGTCGTATACGCCTGATACGACTTCACCGCGCCGGCGAGATCGATGCTGGACACCGGCCGTACGGCCGGGCTGCCGGCGGCCGCGCCCGTGGTCACGTGGACCGTCGGCCCGCTCACCGCGTCGGCGTCCTCGGGATAGCAGCGGAACGCGTAGTCGCCGTGACCGAGTTGGACCCGCATCGGACGGGTGGCGTTCGGCGCCAGCGACTCGACCTCGGCGTAGACGCCGCCGGTGGCCGGATCGACGAGCTGCACCGCGGTCGTCACAATGTCCCGGTTGTGCACGTCGAACGTCTGCGCGCCACTCGACGCGTGCCAACTCGAGCCGCACGCTCCACGGTCCACAGTCACCGTGAGCGCACTCGTCTCGTTTGCCGCGCTCGCCGCGCTTGCCGCCGACGAATTCGTACACGCGGCGAGTGCGACGAGGACGGCACCGGCCGATGCGACAACGGGCAGGGCGACCCCGAGGGCGCCACGGCGACGCGTTCGCCCCGGCGCCGATCGGTCCGTCACGGGCTGCTCCTCCGGGGGCGGGCGACATCGTCGGACGTGTCGCATGCGACGCCGCCGCCGCACCGTCACATCGCGACGTTCGCGCGGCTCGTCGCGAATCGAGACAGAGGATAGGCATGTGCCCAGGGTGTCCCGCCATAGTTAGGACACCCTTCCTCCGAGGATTCACCGGTCATTCACCCGGGCGTCATTCAGCCGCACACGGCGCTGGCGAGCGGGTGTCCCGCGCCGTCATGATCCGCCAGCGTGGACGTTTCGCGTCGCGGCAGCGACGTTGATCGTCCACGCTGGCGGATCATCAACCTGAGTCCCGGACATCCGTCGAGCGCTACTCGGATGGGCCGGCGTCGCGGCGTGCCCCGTGGCCAGGCCGCGACGCCGGCATGCCCGGGCGTCCCGCCGATCGGCGGCTAGGCCGAGTCGCGGATCACCAAGGTCGGCTCGAAGATCAGCGACGCGACCGGCCGCGCGCGATCCTCGATGTGGTTGAGGAGCAACCGGACCATCGCGGCCGCCATCTCCTCCACTGGCTGGCGGACGGTGGTGAGCTTCGGCCGGGTGGACAGCGCCGCCACGCTGTCGTCGAAGCCGACAACAGCGATGTCCTCGGGGACCCGTCGGCCCGCGTCCCGCAGGACGAGCATGGCTCCCTGCGCCATCAGGTCGTTCGCGACAAAGAGCCCGTCGAGGTCCGGGTCGCTGCCAAGGAGCGCCAGCATCGCCGACTCGCCATCGTCGTGAGTGAAGTTGCCGTGCACCATCGGCACAAACGATTGGCCGTGCCGCGCCATTGCTTCGCGGAATCCGGCCAGCCGGTCGGCCCCGGCCGGAGTGTCGGCCGGGCCGCAAATCGTCGCGATCCGTCGACAGCCGCGCGCGACAAGATGATCGGCCGCGATCGCCGCGCCAGCGGCCTGCGCGGCGTCGACGTAGCTGATTTCGAGCGCCTCGGCCGGGCGCCCGAACAGTACGGCCGGCACGCGAGCCTCGGTCAGCAAGCGCGGGAGTGGATCGGCCGCCGCCATCGGGACGGACATCACGCCGTCGATGTCGCCCTGCCGTAGATGTCCGAGTAGTTCCGCCCGCGCGGCCGCGTCGTTTACGCGCATCAAGATCATGTGGATGTCACGATCCGCCAGTTCGGCGAGGGCGCCGCTGGCGACGCGACCGAAGAATGGATCGGTGAACGCGCGGTCGAGGAACGGATCGTCGAATTCAACGTCATCCGGGGCGGAGACGACGAGCGCAACCGAGAATGTCCGGCGCGTGACGAGCGCGCGGGCCGCTCGATTCGGCACGTAGCCGGTCGTCGCGATCGCCCGCTGCACGACAGCTGCGATCTGTGGATCGACGTTTCGGACGCCGTTGATGACCCGGGACACGGTGGCTCGCGACACACCGGCGGTGCGCGCGACGACTTCGAGCGTCGGTGCGCGGCGCGGCGGCGGAACGTCCGTGCTCATGGCCGTTCTTTATAGCACGGAACCCGGAGAGCGCTCTCCCGACTTTACGGCCCGACAGCCGGGGCGAGCGGGCGGTCGCGCCCGCACGCCCGTGAGCATGTCCGTCAACCGCGGTAGAACTCGACCAGCGGCGGCACGATAGCCTCTGGCGCGACGCCGTGGTCTTGCCCGGGGATCGTGACGCGTCGTG
>DASQPR010000233.1:0-2750 GCA_035643815.1 Micromonosporaceae bacterium
CGACCGGAATGATCCGATGGAGGCGGCACTCCAGAGCGACCGGTGATCCGGCTACCCGCGGCGGTCGGACCAGTGCGCTCGGCTCCCGGTCGACCCCGGCTGCGTCGACCGGGTTCCGAGGGTTCTCCGGATTCGTCTCTGCGCTGGTCATCTCGCTACACCTCTCCAGCCACTCGCGAGGTCGAACGCGGCGGCCGTCCGTCGCGGGGTCCGGCGTACGCGTCCTGGGTCGCCAATTCGAACGCTATCGCCATTCCCCCGATTACGGTGGTAAACGGCCAGGTGCTGGCATTCCTCGCCAACGTCACATTCACCCGATCGAGTCCTCCGCAAATCGACGGTCGGTGACGATGCGTCACTTTCGACGCATATGCGGCGATCACGCGACTTGACGGGGCCTGCACCGCCCGGCTGCGGTCCCGTACCGGCCGGCCGACCCGTCGAGCCGGCGGACCGTACGGATAATGGCGGCGTGCGCACCGACTTCGATCCGCCGACCGAGGGACCGGTCCGGTTCTATCGGCTGCTGAATTCGGTCGTGGTCCCACGACCGATCGCGTGGGTCTCGTCGACCTCAGCCAATGGCGTCGACAATCTCGCGCCGCACTCGTTCTTCACGGTCGCGAGCGTCACCCCGCCGATCGTCCAGTTCACGTCGGTCGGGCCGAAGGACACGCTGCGCAACGTACGCCAGACCGGCGAGTTCGTCGTCAATCTCGCGCCCGAGCCGCTGTTCGAGCAGATCAACGAAACGGCCACCGACTACCCACCGGAGATGGGCGAGTTCGACGCGGCCGGGGTCGACCGAGAGCCAAGCGCGTTAGTCCGACCGCCACGGGTAGCGGGATCACCAGTCGCGCTGGAGTGCCGCCTCCATCGGATCATTCCGGTCGGCGACTGCCACCTCATCCTCGGCGAGGTGCTGCGCGCCGCGATCCGTACGGACGTGCTCGTCGACGGCCACCCGGACGTGCACCTGCTGAGGCCGCTTGCCCGGCTCGGTCGTGACGAGTGGTGCACCGTCGGAGACGTACGGGAGATCAAACGGCGTCGCTATCGCCTTGAGTAACGCCGTCACCGTCTAAGGCGTGCAGCTGATCGGGATCGACGCACTGCCACCTTGAAGGGCTGGGCTGGTTGTCAACGTGAGCCTCGCCGTTACATCGGTGCAATCGAACGCCGGGACCGCGATGCCGGCGTCGGACACCGAGCCGCCGCTGACGGTGTACGTGCGCGAGATAACCAGTAATCCCGGGTTCGCGACGGTGTCCTGGTTGATCGTCACGGTGACCGCCGTCAGGCCCGGTGCGGAGATGGCGAATCCGACGGTGGACCCATCGCTTGTGAACGACGTGAGTGTCGGGGCTGCCGGCGGCGCGGTCGTCGGCGGGATGGTTGGGGTGGTCGGCGGCGTTGTCGGGTTGCCCGTCGGCGTGGTCGGATTGCCGGTCGGTGTGGTCGGGTTGCCGGTCGGCGTTGGTCCACCGTTGGTCGGCTTCGTCGGTGGAATCGCCGGCGGACCGATCGGCGTCGGCCTTCCAGGCCCGCCGGCCAGGATCGGTTCTCCAGTCGCGCGCGCCGGCGGGGCGGTAAGCGTGACGCCCGGTGTCGGGATGATGAGCAACGTCGGGATGGATGTCGGAACGCCGGACGACCCTCCCGGGCCTCCGTTTGGCAATACCACGGCGAACCCCGGGTCGGTGGCCGCCGTGTTGTTCGTGGGAGATCCGGCGGCCGCGATGCCGGAGTCGACGATGATGACGATCGCCGCCGCGGCGGCCGCACCGACTAGCACGCGGGTGACGAGCGAGCTGCCAAGCAGCGACGTGACCGGCCGCTCCTTCTTCACCTCGATGTCGCGCCCGGGCGGAGCGATCAGCGGGACGAGCCGGCGCAACAGCATGGACTCGCCGGCGCGCTCCCAATCGGAGCCGTACCGCATGTTCGCCACGTGCTCGACCGACTGCAGGAACGCTGCCGCATCGGCCGGCCGTTTCTCCGGATCCTTGGCGAGCCCGCGCGACACGAGATCGCGCAATGGCTCCGGGATGTCCGCAACCGGGATCGGCGCCTCCTCGTGCGCCTTGCGCAGCTCGGCCATCGTGTTGGCCGGAGGGTAGGGAGGGTGCCCGGTCAGGCACTCCACGAATGTGGCGGTCGCTGCGTAGAGATCGGTCCGGGCATTGGCCGGCTTTCGGTCCCACAACTCCGGCGCCTGGTAGAGCGGCGTGCCGTCGCCCGGCCGCATGCTGTCCACCGGCGGTACTACGCCGAAGTCCACGATCTTCACAACGCCACTGCGGCTGATCTGGACGTTGGACGGCCGGAAGTCGCGATGCAGCAAGCCGCGCTTATGCGCAGCCGCAAGACCGAGCAGTGATCCTTTGAGGATGGCGAGTGCCACCTGCGGCTCGAGCGGTCCGCCGCCGCGACGGAGCAGATCGTCGAGCGACACGCCGTCGACCAGCTCCATGACAAGCGCGCCACCGGCCGGGCGTTCGATGTATTCGTACAGGCGGGCGACGTGCGTGTTGTCAATCTCCGCGAGCAGCTTGACCTGGCTGCGGAACCAGTCCGTCGGTGTCGACCGGCCGTGCCGCCGCGCGGACAGGAACTTGATCGCCACGAAGGTGCCGGTCGGGTCGTGGCGGGCGCTCGCTACGGTGCCGGTGGCGCCGGTGCCCAACCGCCCGACCTCGCTGTAGTCGGCAAGCCGCCACGTCATCGCGATTTCTCCCTGCTATCCATCG
>DASQPR010000234.1:0-4201 GCA_035643815.1 Micromonosporaceae bacterium
TTGGCACGGACGGCCGGTCGGGCAGCGCCGCCAGGAATCGGTCGAACACGGCGTCCGGCATCGGTTCGGTGCCGGTGGCGCGCAGCATGTCCGTGATGGCCGGGGTGGCGGTGCGAAGCCTCTCGGCCGCGCTCGCCCACCGGGGGTCCGACTCGATTCGCTGGGCGACCATCGCGGCCGGTCCGGCTGGCAGCGCACCGTCGAGATAATCGGCCAGCAGGTCCAGGTCGACCGGGGAGGTCGTACCGTCGTTCGAAGTCACGGTCGATCTCCCCTCTCGTTGTTGGTCGGCGGATGCGGTCCACCCTTTGATGAGATTCCGCTTTGCGATGAGACTCCGCTCGGCGCATCTGGGTTCCGCAGATAGCCGAGCATCACAGCCAAGCGTGCCCGACCTCGCGCGCAGCGACTCTTCACGGTGCCAATCGGGACGCCGAGCATGTCAGCGACGTCCGCCACAGGGAGTCCCTGCATGTCGACCAACACGAGTGCGATCCGCTGGTCGGCCGGCAGGTGCCCGAGTGCCGCGGTGACATCGAGAGCGGTGTCTGTGTCGATCTCCGGTGCGGCGATGTCCACGTCGGGAAGTTCGGTGGTCGGTCGCGCTTGGGCCCGCCGTACGCGATCAAGACACGCGTTGACCACGATCCGGTGCAGCCAAGTGGTGACGGCGGAATCGCCCCGGAACCGGTCGGCGGCTCGGAACGCCGAGATCAGCGCGTCCTGTACGGCGTCCGCAGCCTCTTCTCGATCGCCTAGCGTACGGAGTGCCACCGCCCACAGCCGATCGCGATGCCGTCGGACGAGAGTGGCGAAGGCGTCCGGATCGCCGGCAACGTGGGCGCGCAGCAGCTCCACGTCGCTCTTCGATCCATCGTCGGCCACCGCCGTATTATGCGGCCAGATCGCCGAGCCGGCTCGCCCCGACGGGCGCCGTTGAGGATATGCCGCCCGGCCTGGTCAGCTGCCGTTGACCGTGATCTCGTCGACGGCGACCTGGTATTTTCCGTCGCCGACCGGTGGCAGCTTCGTAATCCAAATGAGCACGTATCGAGTGGTGACCCCGAGCGGCAGCACCTGCGACGGACCCGCCTTGATCGGCCCGGCCACGGTTTTATACGTCTTGTTGATCTGATCGTCGCCGCTGGACGAATCGCCGGGGTCGGTGTCGCCGACGCGGCCCGCCACGGTCGCTCCAGGTGCGTCGAAGTCGACCTTGATATTGGCGACGTCGACCGGCTTGCCGAGGTCGATGAGCACGCCCATACCCGGCTTGAGATTTCCGAACGCCGCGCTCTTATACCAATTCGTCTGCCAACCGGTGTTGTCGTCGCCGTCGACGGCCTTGTCGGCGTCGGTCAGGTTATCGCGGGTGCCGTTGGGTGGATCGACGATGCGCACCTGGTTGGCGGAGATGGCGATCGGACCGCCGCCGGTGGTGGCACTCGTGCTCGGGCTCGCGGACGATCCGGGTGACTCGGTCGGCGACAAGGCGGCGGCCGGGCTCGAACCGCCGGTGAGCCGCAGGCTGACCACGAGCGCGGCGGCCGAGATGAGCAGCAGGGCGGCCACGCCGATGGCGAGCTTACGGCCGCTGCGCCTGGGTACGTCCGGCTCCGATGGCCGCATCGGCGCCACGAAGCCGAACGGGCCGCCGTCGCCGAAGAACTCGTCGCCGTTGTCGGTGTCGAGCCGACCGAGCTCGCTGGCGAGGCCCTCCGCGCTGCTCGGCTCGATCGACGGATCGAGCAGATCCATGGACAGCTCGCTCAGGTATGCCGGCAAACCGCCGCGCATCTGGCGCGGGCTGGCGAGAGACCCGGCTGCGTCGCGGATGCCATCCGGGAGCCGGTCCGGGCCGAGCTCGACGTGCGGCCAGTGGCCCGTGAGCGCCGTGTAGAGGATTCCGCCGATGGAACGGACGTCTTGCTCCATCGTGGCGGAGTCGTCGGCTCGCGCGTCGGCGAGCACCACCCGGCCGTCGTCGGCGATCAGGACGGTCCCTGGGTGCAGGTTGCCATGCACCATATCGGTCGCGTGGGCGGCGGCGATGGCGCTCGCCACGGCGTGCGCGACCGCGGTCGCGCGGCCTGAGTCCAACGGGCCGTCGGCGACGAGTTCGCGCAGCGATGCTCCGTCGACCCACTCCCGGACCACGTACGCCCGGGCGTCCTCGTCGATGGCGTCGTACACGTCAACGAGGTGTGGATGGGTGATACGGCTGGCGGCGACGGCGGCCGACATCATCTCGGATGCCGCTTGGCCACCCGGATGGCGTAGGACGACCGCGATCGGCCGCCGCAGCACGACGTCGAGACCACGCCACACCTGGCGGCCGTTTGAGTCGTCGCTGATGTGCTCTTCCAGCTGGTAGCGGCCGGCTAGGATCTCACCGGCAACCGAGGTGCCGACGGTCATCACGATGTGCGCGACGGGCGAGTCCGGGCCGTGGCCGCTCTCGGTCACCCGTCCTCCCCTCCAGTGCACGCCTTCACGGGGGCGATGACGCGCCCCGAGCTAGTAAGAGCCTAGGCGTCGAATGCACGTGTCGGCGAGGGAACCCTACCCGGCTTAACTGAAAGCTGACGTAGACGACTTCGTCACGATGCCTAACTCGTTGTCCGTTCGTGACAACGACGGCCAACCAGGTCCGGATAAATACGTCCCAATCCCAACAAATAGGTCCAGCCCAGGTTGACCCCGACCGGCCCCACCCAACCACCCGCCACCGCGTTCACTTTCCCGTACCACGTACCCACGAAAGCTCTAACCCGTTCGTGACGGCGGCACCGCACGCCCAACCGGGTCTGGGGCAACCCGACCCCACGCAGACCTAAAGGCCCCATCAAAGTCAAGTGGGATCGGGTCGCCCCAGGCCCTGAAGCGCGACTAACGACCGAACCGAGCCCGCACCATCCCAGCCACATCCGCAATATCGCGCGCCTTCATCAACAACCCGGCCCCGACATAGGCAACGCCCAGCACGATCGCACCCACGCTCAGCGCGGCCACGGCGCCGACCTTTCCGTTGCCCAACTCGTGCTGGATAAGCAGCGAGAGCAGCCACGCCGGGATCGCCGCGATCAGGGCCGCGACCGCGAGTTTGCCGAGCGCGCGCATCGTGTCGCCGATCGCGAGCAGCCCGATCCGCCGGCGCAGCAACTGGTAGCCGATGACCGCGGCGATCACGTACGAGATGGCGTTGCCAAGCATGAGGCCAGCGTCGACGAGCGCGAGCGGCAGGGCGAAGTAGAGGATCACATCGATCAGGATGCGTACGCCGACGACCGGCATGTTGACCAGGGCCGGCGTCTTGGTGTCGGGCATGGCGTAGAACGCGAACAACTGCATCTGGGTGATCGCGTACGGCACGAGGCCGATCGCTGCGACCGCGATCACCGTGCCGGTCTGCATCGCCTCGGCGTGCGTGTAGTTGCCCCATTGGAACAGCGCGACGGCGAGCGGTCGGCCCAGCACGATGTACGCCGCCGTCACCGGGATCAGGATGACCGCCGACAGTCGCGTACCCATGGTCAGGTTGTGACCCATATCCGCGAAGCGGCTCTCCGCCGCCGCGCGCGCGAGGCGGGGCATCAGCGCAGTGAGGATCGACACCGCGACGATGCCATGCGCCATCATGAAGATCAGAAATGCGTTGTTGAAGATCGCAGGCCCGGGAGCGTTGTGACCGCGACTTGCGGCGCTTTGGGACAGTTTCAGGATGACCGTGAGCCCAATCTGGGTCATGATCACGTACGTCAGCATCCAGGCGCTCGTCCGCCCGATCTGGCGGAGTCCGAGGTTGCCGAAGTCAAAGCGCCACTTCCAGCGGAACTGCACGCGACGCAGCGCCGGGATCAGTCCGCTGGCTTGTACGACGATCCCGAGCGTCGTACCGATGCCCAGCACCAGTACCTGCGGCGTAGTGATGGTGCTCGCCTTGAGGTCCTTCGGGCCGGGCATGACCCAGAACACGAGCGCGGTCGCGATGACCACGAGGTTGTTGAGGATCGGTGACCACATCGGCGCCATGAAATGCCCGCGCGTGTTCAGCACGCCGGCGAGCAACGCGGCGATGCCGTAGAAGAAGATCTCCGGCAGGATCAGGTAGCTCAGCGTCGTGATCAGGTGCAGGTCGGCGCCGCTCGGCTTGGGCGACGTCGTGATCGTGAAGAGCTTCGTCAGCAGCGGTGCGGCCGCG